>DAHVFY010000100.1 GCA_027316765.1 Parachlamydiales bacterium
GTGGGCCATGCTGTTACCCCAGATGTCAGGGGAGACGGAATTAAACCGTCACGATGTCTGCGACTTTCGGGTCGCACGAAAAGAAGGTCGATATACAGGTCATGCTCTCCTGCCTTGAGCGGGTACTGCCGACCAACAAAGGCAAACCCCTGTCCCAGTTCAATCAAGAATTTCTGGATGTGTTTGACCAGACCATCTTCTAAGTCTTTTTCAAGATACTCTTTGTGCAAGGTGAGGAAGTCAAAGACATATGGGTCTTTTAACGATTGCTGTGCTAAATCTGATTGGGGAGTGGGTAATGCCGCCTTGAAGTTGGTTATTGCCTTTCCTTCTCTGTGATACAAATCATTCTCGATCCAGACTGTGAGCATGCTTCTGCTCCATCCATGTTCTATCGTTTTTGAGGCGTACCAAAGGCGTTCATTGGCATCTTTTACTTTTTGTAGAAGCAGGATGTTATGCCCCCATGGGATGCTAAAAATGGGCAGGGATTCAAATTGTCGCACAGCTTGTGCGACTTTTTCATAAGCGCTAAAAAATGCCTTCATCCTGAACATGTTAGCTCTTGAAAACCCCTCTATCCCAGGGAACTCATTTTGGAGGTCTTTCGCTACTTTTTCCAAGGCTTTGCTACCCCAGCCTTCTCTCTCCTGCTTTTCAAATATATCCTTGCCAATCTCCCAATAAAGCCTGATCAACTCACTGTTAACCGCGACCGCTGCCTTGATCTGGGCTGATCGAATTTTAGCCTTTAATGAGGTAATGAATTTCGTATATTCAGCAGGGGAAACATCTCCTTTTTTAATGGCAGAGATGGACTTTTTAGGCATTAGAATCTCCTGTTGAAGGCCGTAAATCTTTCATGAGTAGCTCCATTTGATAATGTGGCACAGGATGCCAGCTTGCAATGAACTCTCCGACGATCTTAAACCCTACTTTTTGGTATACGTGAATAGCTCTAGTATTTGTGGCCTCGGGGTCTATTAGAACTCGTTTCACATGGGAGAACTGACTCCTTAAGAATTCTTTGATCATAGGCACAGCTACTCCCTTCCCCAAATAATTGGGATCGCAAATGAACAAATCTAAAGTGGTTGCATCTTTCCCTTCTGGGGAGGTGATTAAAAAGGCAAAAGGGGTATCTTTGTCATAACCGATCCAATAGGTGGTGGTAGATTCTCCCAAAAAGAATTTTTCTAGACTGTTTAAAGTGTTTTGCAAGCCCACTCCATGCATCCATTCTTTAATGTGTTGTTGCTCAAACCATCGATATAACAGGTCCCTTTGAGAAAATTCAGCAGGAGTAAAGCGAAAAACAACGTTCATAGTTCTTTAATTCTCCTATCCGTTCGCAACCTTTTTTCAAACGATCCTAGCACTTCAAATAAATTCGCACAAAAATAAAAATCTAAAAAAAAGTCTTCTTGCACCGCTTTTTAAGTAAGGGCATTTTCTATATGATATGCCTCACAATTTTCAAAAACACAAGGCTCACCTGTGGATGATTTTATCACTTTGTATCAACAACGTCTTAACCTGCAACATGCTACTTTTTCTCGCATTGACCATGAAGATGCAATGGTTGCGATCGTCTACAAAATTACACAAACTACCGAACCCGATCTAATTTTAAAAATATGCACACGACCTAAAGACTACTTACATGAAGTGTATTTTCTAAAACATTTAGTTGGAATAATACCCGTACCGCGCATCCTAAAGGTTGTAGAACCGAAAACAGATCTCCATGGAGCCATTTTAATGGAGTGTCTACCCGGGACACTGCTTAAAAACACAGACCTTACTGGCCCATTAGCTTATGAGCTCGGTTGCTGTTTAGCACGTATTCACCTCAACCGTGTAGAAGGCTATGGCGATCTTACCCAACCACAAGATCTAAACCCCGACCCACGCGTTTATTTTACCCTGAAGTTTGAAGAGGGCTTTGCTGAGTGCTTCAACCACTTACCTAAAACATTACTTGATCAATGCCGCCATTACTATGACACGCACGTCAATCTCTTGCTATCAGCAGACGGCCCTTGCATGGTGCACCGTGATTTTCGGCCCGGCAATATCCTAGTCGATAAGGGCAAACTTCAAGGAATCATCGACTGGGCTTCCGGACGTGCAAGCTTTGCGCAAGAAGATTTTTGCCTTATAGAACGGGGAGAATGGTCAACCGATCCTGCTCACAAAAAATCCTTTTTAGCGGGCTATGCAAGCATACGTCCAGTTCCCGATTATACGACGATGATGCCACTTCTACTCTTAAGTAAAGCGTTTGCAACCGTTGGCTTCACAGTCAAGCAAAACACATGGAATAATATTCATGCTCGCGTGTATGAATCCAACCGTCGATTTCTTGAAACATTTTTTCAAACAGATTGTTGAGATTCTTTAACTTTTGCAAGACTGGAGTCAAACGCATGCTCGTCATAAATTTGTGTAATAAAAACGTCCTTTAAGACGTTTTTTTCACTTTCAGATAGTTTTTGAGAGTCCTGGTACAGAACTTCTAGATTCGGGTGGGTAGGCAAAGCTATATTATATCCATTTTCTTTAAACCAGGGCAAACGGTTGGCTAAATACTCAACAAAAGAAAAGGCTTCGTTAGACGTTTGGGAACGAAATACAAGTTCTGGTAGCTAATCGTTAGTAGCTTTTCTTGCTGAAAACGCTTTCTGAATCTGTGCTATGGCCACGTCTAATGATTCGCGTGCATAACTGGAGGCTTTTGCACCATGACCTGCTAAATGGTTTACCCCTTCTTGGCAATAAACATAGGTGGGTACACCTGCTGCTTGGAGTCGATCGGCATATTTTTGACCAGCCTCTCGGAGATCATCTTGTTCGGCTAGGATAATGACAGCGGGGGGTAGATTGCTTAAATTGCTAGCCACTAAAGGAGAGACATAAGGGTTGCTGGCATCATTTGAGTCTGACAAGTATTGAGTGGCTTGCCATCGGAGCATATCGAGTGAGTCGTTTTGTCTTTGGATTGTTCCCTTGCAAGTTAAATCAGGGGCTGGATTAATGAGCACCTGTAGATTTATGGTTGGTCCAGATCGATCTCGATTCATAAGGCAAAGGGCAGCTGTCATATTTCCCCCAGCGCTATCCCCAACTATTGCGATTTTATTCGTATCGGCAGAAATCTCAGTACTGTGCTCACTAATCCATGCTAGCGTGTCATAACATTGTTCAAGAGGCAAAGGAAATTTGCCTTCGGGGGCAGTTAGATATCCTACTGAAACAACAACTGCTTTTGCTTTAGAGCATAGGTAGCGTGCCAAATTGTCATGTGTATCGAGATTTCCCGCTACCCATGCCCCACCATGGACCAATAGAATGCTTGGGAAGCTATTTCCTTCAGCGGGTTTGTAGATGCGAATAGGTGTATTTCGACCATCTCGGCTTATGCTATGGTCTGTCACAGAAAAAACGGTTGGTGTTGGAGCTTCAATGCTCATAATACGCTGATTGATTTTATCACGCACCTCCTGTGGGCTCATATCCCACCATGATAAATTTGAAGCGTGGCTAGGTTGCATAAACATTAAGGCTCCGCAAAAAGCTGCTGCTGTAAATTTTTTTTTCATCTTCTAGAATCTTTTTGTATCTTTCTGGAGAAATACCGCCCATCAAGGCAGAAAACTGTTCAAGGGACCAGAAATCGCGATTAAAATGGGCTTCATAAAGAGATTCTTCGCTGGGCACCCCAAAGAGCCGTTCTGAGAAACTCAGCTTACTACCAGAATTTTCAACAGGTTGCTGTGTATCCTCATTCATTGATGTTATTCCTCATCTATTGAATCTTCGAATCACTTATCTCCGATATAAAATATCTTGTTTGGATAATCGATGTAAAGTACTTGATTCTTCAGGAAATCCATGCCTAAAATTCCATCAATTTCTTGAATCCCCGCTCCTAATTGAAAAGGATAGAGATTAAATATACCAAAATTTTTCCCTCCTAGAATGAAAGAGCCTGTAGATACAAAATGCATTCCTCGCTCATCTTTCTTTAACATTGGATTTTCAAGAACTGAAGTTTTCACTAAAGATACTGTAGCTCCTGAATCTATAGCAAAATGAAACTTTCCAAAGTCAGTACCGATTTCGATAACCATTGTACCCCTAATTAAATGAAATGGAACTCTGGTAACAACATTTGGAAAAATCCCTTCCTCCTGGATAGTATGTAAACTGTCACTAAAGACAATGCACTGTTTCGGAAAGTTTAGGCAAATATTGGTTCTCTCAAGTAGAGGCCTTCCAATTTTTCCCACCTCTTGTTTCCAGGTTACCTGTTTCTTATCTGACCACAAAAGAGCAGCTGCTTTAGAGGCTGAAGTTGTTTCTCTTGCTACAATATTTTTCCATTGAAGCTCATCAATAGCAATCTCCGGAATATTATAAGAAGGACTCTCATGAGGATTCCCCTTAACGTCCCTCCACTGCACAGTCCCAGCAGGCTCTTTATCTATGCTAGCTAAGCTTTCTCTGTCTAAAGTCAGGAAGAATTTTGATCCTAGATCCAATTCCAAGACATGCACTTTCCCATCAATGGATACGTCTATCAAAGGAGTATTTGCAAAAGAAAAACTAACAGGAACCTGCACGAATGAAGCTCTTACGAACCAGTGCTGATACAAAATTATCGCGGCTATACTAAAAAGAACCACTCCCCAAAAAGCAGTGGCTTTTATTTTTTTTCTTTTAATATACATCACTTTAAAAATCCCAATCGGCAGATGCTTTTACTTGAGCAGACGTATTTCCATCCCCATCTTTCTGGACTTCCACTTGAACCCCATATGACGAAGACCTGTTGCTTGAATTGTCTCTTGTTTCACTTCTTACGTGTCCTTCCAAATGGGCATTTCCGTTTGTATCAGCTTCTCCAGAAATCCCTGCACTATTACGTGTCGAACTTCCATCCGCATTTTGCGTCACAGCAATTATAGAGTTCTCTCCTAAGCTAGCAGGCCAGCTACTAATACCCCGAATTGTGACCTATTTGCAGCAACCCACTTTTTTAACAAACAGCTACAAGTTGAATGATGAGTTCAACTCTTGTGAGTTGGACGAGGAATGAAACGCAGTAGATGGAAGTTAAAAAGGAAGGGTTGCTGCATCAAC
>DAHVFY010000101.1:0-4748 GCA_027316765.1 Parachlamydiales bacterium
TACTGGGGCTACGGGATCAACAGGCGCCACCGGCACAACAGGGGCGCAAGGAGCTGCCGGAACGGGACTTGGTCCGGCAGGGGTAACCGGTGCTACAGGGTCGACGGGGCCGACAGGAGCCACGGGAACGACGGGTGCAACAGGCGCAACGGGCGCCACCGGGACGGCAGGGGCTACCGGAGCAACGGGGACGACAGGAGCTGTGGGGACAACAGGCGCAAGAGGGACGACGGGATCTAGCCCTCCCGGACCTGCAGGTCCGGCAGGGGCTACGGGCCCAACTGGTCCAACCGGCCCAACCGGCCTACTTTACGGAGTGTTTGGACATTATGTCATAAATGGACAAGGAGGAACTGCCGTCACCGTGACAACTCAAGCGCCCCTCACACTCGTTGTTGAGTCAGGATTAGTATTTAGCGACGGCACTGTTTTTTTTAGTCAAACAGGGCTTTATTTAATCACTTTTGGTTTTAGTGCAGCGGGGCCCACATCAGCGGGTCCTGTTTCATTTCAGCTTGTTGTGGGAGGTTTGCCTGTTCCAACTTATTATCAACTTGCGAGTCAAAATTTTTTCTCCTCTAGCGACGATGCCAATATGACGAGTATTTCTTGTTTGTTGCACGTAAATTCTGGAGCAGTAATGGCTTTAAAAAATACAAGTGCATCGGCGGCGACGTTGATGAATTCTGCGCCTGTAGGGCAAACATCACCTGTTCTTTACATGACAATTGTATTAATTGATATCAATGGTTAATCTGGGAGGACTTTTTATCAAATTTAGTTAAATATGTCTGTGTTTCCCGAAATTTTAAAAGAAAATATTTACAAATATATTGAGCAATCGGGGACTATTGATTTTCGATCTGCTGCAGGGCAACTGACAGAGCGCTATCATGCACCTTTACGCACTCAATTTATGGAGACAAGGGCGCATAGAATCGCCTATCTTCTTACGAGGATGCCCGCCACCTACGCTGCAATTATCAAAGTTTTTAAAGAGATTTCCAATCGACTGGAAGCATTTTCTGTTAAATCTTTTCTTGATTTAGGAGCAGGTCCCGGCACCGGAATGTGGGCCATTAAAGAATTTTTTCCTCAAATTGTTTCTTGTACACTTATAGAAAAAGACCCCGCTCTTATTTCTTTAGGAAAAAAATTAGCCGATGGAAAAGGAAAGTGGCTTTATGGAGATATTGAAAAGATGGAATTTTTCGATCCTCATGAGCTTGTGCTTTTTTCTTACGCTTTGGGAGAACTTAAAGATCAAGAAGGAGCTGTTTTGCGTGCATGGCGTGCAACTGAAAAATTTCTTGTAGTTGTTGAGCCAGGAACGCCGGTTGGATTTGAAAGATTAAAAAAGATACGTCAATTTTTAATTTCTCAAGGCGCTTATCTTTTAGCTCCCTGCCCTCACATGCATACATGTCCTTTGAAACAGAATGATTGGTGTCATTTTTCCGTCAGATTAAATAGAACTTCTTTACACAGACAGATGAAAGGCGGAAGTTTAGGATATGAGGACGAAAAATTTTCCTATCTTGTTTTTTCAAAAAGTAGATCTCTTAATCCATGTAAAGGACGAATTTTACGGCATCCCCAAAAACAGTCAGGTTACGTTGAAATGAGTGTGTGTACAGATGAAGGAGTGCAACGAAAAATTTTTTCTCGTAAGGAGAAAGAAATTTATAAATGGGCGCGTAAAGCGGAGTGGGGCGATCAAATCAATCAAACAAATTAATGAATCGTATATCAGAAATAGTTTGTTTAACTTGTTGAATTAAAATAATTTCGAGTTCGTGTTTTAATATCGTTTTGTGTAATAATATAACACGAATAAGAGGTTTATTATGTATGATTCTTTTCTAGCAATTCTTACCCAGCTTGCTGGGCAAAAGAAAGCGCGTGTTGTCGTGCAAGGAAGTGTCATATTTATCGAAACGACACCGAAAAAAGATCATTGGACCCTTTCTACTCGGATTTTTTCTTCAGATGGTTTTGTTCCCCCTAACATACACGCTTGTGTTTCTTCAAGAGGCTTGATGAAATGGCAAGAACGGGGAGCTTATTTACATTTAGATCCGTTAGACCAATCGGTGTATCTTGTTCATGAAATCCACTCTTCTCCAAAGTATGTTCCTTTTAAGTACATGATGAATGATTTTGTTGCTGTTGCAAATGAATGGAGAGAAATTCTCGAAGATTTTGCAAAGCGCGATCATGTCTCTTTTCGTCTTAAATCCAATTAGTTATTGACCGGGCTTAAAAGCACCGAAGCTAAGAGTTCTTTATTCTCTAAAAGCAAAGGAATGACCTCGCTTTTCAGATACTCTTCAACTTGGAGAGGAGCAAGTCCTATGAAGCGTTCCATTTTAAGAAGATCGCTGATTTCAGAGGTAGAGAGAGAAAAATCAGGATCTGCGATTATGTGTTCAAGAAGATGTGAGGCCCTCCCCTCTTCTTTGGCTTTAAGTGCAAGAGAGCGTAGTTTTTCGTGAAGAACCTGCCTATCTTTTCCCTTTTTTACAGCTGCCATTAGAATATTTTCTGTAGCAATAAAGGGGAGTTCTTCGTCGAGGTTTTTTTGAATCTGTTTGGGATACACAACCAAGTTTTCTGTTACATTTGCAAGAAGATTTAGAAGGGCGTCAGCTGTTAAAAAGCCTTCTGGAATGCAGAGTCTTCGGTTGGCTGAGTCGTCAAGTGTTCGTTCTAGCCATTGAGTTGCAGCTGTGTAAGAGGGGTTTTCGTTGAGAGAGATTAAGAAACGAGATAGAGAACAGATTCTTTCACATCGCATGGGGTTTCGTTTATAGGGCATCGCGGAAGAGCCGATCTGTTTTTCAGAGAAAGGCTCTTCGATTTCTTTAAGATGAGCCAAAAGGCGCAGGTCCGTTGCAATTTTCGATGCTGTTGCGGCAATACCTGTAAGTGTTGAGAAGACTTTCATGTCGAGCTTGCGTGAATACGTTTGCCCCGAAAGAGGAAAAATCTTTGTAAAACCCATTTCATTTGCAATTTGCTTTTCCAGTTCTTTGACTTTACTTGAATTGTTTTCGAAGAGTGCAAGAAATGAGGCTTGAGTTCCCGTGGCTCCTTTTGCACCAAGAAAAGGCAGTTCCTTAGTTTGTATAGAAAGATCGTGAAAATCTAACATTAGATCTTGTATCCATAGACATGCTCTTTTTCCAACGGTTGTTGGTTGTGCGGCTTGAAAGTGAGTAAAGCTAAGACATGCAAGATTTTTATGCTTTTCAGCAAATTTCTTAAGATTATCGATTATATGCAGACATTTACCTTGTAAAAGATAAAGGGCCTTTTTCATTTGGATCAAATCGGTATTGTCTGTTACGTAGCAAGATGTTGCACCAAGATGAATGATTCCTTTAGCTTCAGGACAAGCGTCTGCGAAAGTATGGACGTGTGCCATCACATCGTGCCGATGAATCTTTTCGTAGTTAAGTGCTTTTTCAAAATCAATAGCTTCTACTGCAGCTTCCATTGCGGCAATTTGACTGTCTGTGATTGAAAGACCTAAAGACTGTTCTGCTTTTGCAAGAGCTATCCAAAGTCTGCGCCATGTTGAATATTTGAACGTGGGCGAAAAAATATAGGACATTTCGCAACTTGCGTATCTAGAAGAAAGAGGAGATTCGTACTGGTTTTTTTTAAACATTTTTCAAATAAAGCGAGTTGTAAAGGAGATCTATTTTTCGGTTAAGTGGCTTAGTGATTTAAGAAGTTGTTTGATCTCTTTTTTTTGTTTATCAGTTGGTGTAAAACTAGGATGATCGAGTGTTTCGTGAAGGCGCTTAAGAGAATTGATTGCAAAGTCTGCAAGGTTGCCTGCTCGTTTATCCCCTTTTGCCAAGGGAAATGTATCGCGAATTAAAGTTAGTAGCTCTCTTTTTGGTTGTCCTTCATAGTTGCGAATGATCTCTTCTTTTTTTTCTAAAGGACCTGTACGACTTGCAAGCACATAGACCACCTGTCGTGGCATTTCGTCAAGTTTTGCATGCAATAATTGGGGAAGCGCAAGATAGAGTTCGTAATATTGAAGAAAGTTATAGGGAGTTTGTCTATTGCCATACGTTGCGATCAACCACGCACTGAAAGCGCCATCACTATAGGTCTTCAGAATTTCTTGAGCTTTTTTGATCCGTTCGCCATGTAGAATTGCAGCTTGATTATTGATAGCTTTAACTTCTGAAGTGATCGTGACAAGAGAGGCAAGATCTGCTTCGATGTCTTTTTCTTGAGATCCAAATTCTGTTAGGATGCTCTGTAGTGCTACTTTTTCTTTTGTAGAGAGCGCGGCAACTCGGAAAACACCTGAAAAACTTGAGAGATTACCTGTGGAGGACATCTCGGCAAGATTTGTCATCTTGGATAATTTTTGAGTCGCACTTTTTAATCTCTGTGATAAAAGAGAATTCATTTTAGACATGAGATTATCCTGCTGTTTGAAGATTTTGATGACCGTGTCAAACCGTTTTACACCTCTTAAGGATTTCTTTGGTTAACTCAATATAATCGATGGAAGCTCTGCATCTTGGAGCGACATCAAAAACCGGTTTGCCATAAACGGAAGCTTCGGAAACGCTGATATCTCGTCTTACTTTTGTCGTTAAAGCTTTACCTGGAAATGTTGTTTCAATGACGTCGAGGAAAGCATCGTTGCTTTTTCCTCTTGGATTCCAAAAAGAAAGCGAAACACCGATGACAGAAAAAGGATGCCTTCCTGAAATATT
>DAHVFY010000101.1:4758-5095 GCA_027316765.1 Parachlamydiales bacterium
AGTTAGATGCAATAAGAGCAGATTCAGTTAGCCAGCAAAGAGATGGAGGAGTATCGATGATGATATAGTCATATTTTAGTGGTGAAAGGATCTCTTTCAACCGTTCATGAGAATATCTGTCAGCAGCAAGAATTCCTGTTACTTCTACTCGCTCTAGCCAAGTGTCGGCAGGGATTAGGTCAAGACCTGAAATAGAAGTTTTGACAATGACATTTTTAATTTCTTTGGTTCCTAAAAGAACAGGTGCCATGCTATCTTGTTCATCTGGATCGTAGCCAAGACCTGTTGTTAGGTTAGCTTGTGCATCAAAATCGATGAGCAGCACCTTTTTTTTGTG
>DAHVFY010000102.1 GCA_027316765.1 Parachlamydiales bacterium
CACCTCCGCCGCCTCCTCCACCACCGCCTGCGGGATCAGCTGGAATTACGACTTCAAATGCGAATGGTCCTATTCAAATCACCGCATCTAATGGAAACGTACTTCTTACGGCAGGCTCACAATCACAAGCATCAACAGAAATTAACGCGGCAAAATCGAGCGTAACGATTCAAGCGGCTAATAATGTTACGGCCCAAGGATCGGCAACTTCTGAAGCTACTAATGCTTCTTGCCTTGTGCAAGCGGCAGATACCGTTTCCATCACAGGAAATACTATTGAATTCAACGCAGGAACAGCACAGCAAAGCTTTGCTAATATCGTAACAACAGAGGGAGGAGACATCACTCTGAATGCGACAAATTCCATCTCTTTTCAAGGAGGCAATGCTGTTGCAGGAAATTGTGAAGCGAGTATTTATGGAAAGCTTGGCGGTAATATTAACTTAACTGGATCAAATGTCTTTTTATATGCTGGCAACTCCACTCGAGGCCCTGTCAATATCATGACAGGAACCAGCTCGGGAACAGGCGATATTTCCATTACGGGTACAAGTAGCCTTATCTCGAATGCTCCGCCTCTTAGTTCCAGCTCTAGCGTTAATCTTTCAACAGGAATCGAAGGGGGCTCCATCTCTTTTAGTGGTGGAATTGCAACGACCGTTCAACTACAGAATACTCGTCTGCAAACTTTTAGTCCTATTGGAACGAATTCGATTACGATTAGCTCCGGCTCTGGCATCACTTGTAATGAAGTCACTGCCATCGCAACCTTAGGCAATATCTCATTGAATTCAGGAACAGGTTCTATTGGATTCACTAATAGTTCTTTTACAGCAACTGTACCTTCTATGGGCTCCTTTGAGGCGATTGCCGGCACTAATATCACGTTTGATACGTCTTCTGAAATAACAATACAGGGGGCATCTCTTCCTTTAGCTTTATTTGTCGTCGATAACAACAATCCTGTGTCCGTAGGAACAGGGGAATTTATTTACCCAATCGGCGCCAATATTAATGTGATGGGAGCTGGTTTTGTGCGCATCTATTCAGCTGCGCAATCAACTAACATGGTTACAACAGGAGCTCTTATCAATGGGCTCAACTACACTCCTGCAACACCTGGCATGAGTGATGCTCAAGAAGTGTGGGATGTTTTCTATCCAACAGTTCCTATGTTTCCACAAGATGGATCTGTTAACTTCTCCATTTATTATAAATCTCTTAACATGTAGCCGTCATCTATCTGCTACTTAAACACAAAAACCCGGAGCAATTTCTCCGGGTTTTTAAAAAAGCAGAATCTTGGGCTTTTTTCCTTTGAAAATAAAAATTTATCTTTTAGAAGGGGGGAAAGGACCCTCTTATGCGCACACGATCTTTCTTTTATTCTCTTCTCCTACTTACAGCGTCCTCTCCTCTTTTTTCTCTTCCTAACGGATTTAAAACAATTTCAGGAAAGGCACAACTGCTTGACTCCGATCCATCTACAATGGAAATTAAAATGGGAAAAAGAGCCGTCATCCACTGGGACTCTTTTAATATCCAGGAAAAAGAAACCGTTCACTTCATCATGCGTGATACACATTCAGTTGCTTTCAACCATGTAATGAGTGGCAAAGCAAGCGAAATTTTAGGAAAAATTCAAGCGAATGGCCAGGTCTATCTCATGAACCCCAAAGGAGTCATCATTGGCAAAAACGCTTACATTGATACCGCAAGTTTTGTTGCCTCTGGATTTGAAGTCATGAATCAAGGAAAAATCATTGCACGAGAGGGTGAAATAATATTAAAAGGAAACTCTGTCTCTGATACCGGATCTATTGAAGCCTTAAAAAGCGAAAACAGGAATGGAAGGATCATCCTCTTATCCAACAAAGAGCAAACTCGCGAACTCACCCCCCTCATTTTTGAACGTGATATCTCTTACAGTGATCCTTCACCACCTCACAAAACTATAAAAAAAGAAATTCAATCTACCCGTTATGAAACCGCTATTGCTACTTCTGAAATTTTCTATGATTTATCATTATATGATAATTTTCGTTTTACAAACTGGGAGTACCCTAATTATTTTGAAGAAGGATCTTTTGCAGTTGTTGTTGCCAATAAGGGAAAAACGGTGGAAGGCAAATACCTCTTTATGCGCACAAGACACAGCTTCAATAAGTTCATTCCCTACCAATTTTCAATCCCCGAACCCTTTGACCTACTTGCGGCAACCACAGAAAAAGGACCTGAACTTAACGAAGGAGAGCACTACATCCCTTTACCGCCTCTCCAACCAACATCCATTCCAAGCAGCGAATAGAAACAACTTTTAGCAGTATAACTAACCTGATGCCTCGTTGTATTAGGGCTGTAACTGCAAGAGGATTTTATCTTAAAATTTTTATATTTATTCTTGGATATACAATAAATAGAGTGAATGTTGATGCAGCAACCCTTCCTTTTTAACTTCCATCTACTGCGTTTCATTCCTCGTCCAACTCACAAGAGTTGAACTCGTCATTCAACTTGTAGCTGTTTGTTAAAAAAGTGGGTTGCTGCAAATAGGTCACAATTCGGGGTATTAAAAAAAAACCCGCTGGAGTTAATCCAGCGGGCCCCATCAACAAGGAGGAAACTTGCTTGAATGAAAAATAAATTAACGTTTAGAGAACTGACCGCGTTTACGCGCACCACGAAGACCGTATTTTTTACGCTCTCTTTTACGAGGGTCTCGAGTTAAAAAGCCCACAACCTTAAGATCATGTCTTCTTGTCTCTTCTTCCTGAACAAGGGCGCGTGAAATACCAAGACGGGTTGCAATTACCTGACCTTGAATGCCTCCGCCTTTAACACGGATAATAATGTCATAACGACCAGCTGTTTCTGAAACTTTCTCAATAGGAGAAAGGATAGCACGTCTTTGAAGTTCCAAAGGAAAATAATCTTCGATTTTACGGCCGTTTACGTCAATCTTACCTGTCCCTGGACGCAGCCGGACCGAAGCTACCGCGGTCTTTCTTCTTCCTGTGCCAATAGTTTCTTTTATCATATTTTCGTTCTCTTAAAAATTAAATGGATACCGCAACAGGCTTCTGAGCTTCCATATCATGCGTCTCACCTGCAAAAATGCGCAGCTTCTTCATCTGAGCTTCTGACAGGCGTGTTTTTGGCATCATACCTTTTACAGCATGGCGGATAATGTAATCTGGTTTACGCGCCTTCATAACGCGGAACGGCACTTCGCGCATTCCACTCATCGCACCTGTATGGTAGCGATAAATTTTCTGTGCTTCCTTAGCGCCTGTAACTTTAATTTTTTCTGCATTGATAATAATAACACCATCACCTGCATCGACATGAGGAGTAAAAATAGGTTTGTTTTTACCACGCAGGATTTTCGCCACTTCAGCCGCAAAACGACCCAGTGTCTTCCCGCTTGCGTCCAAAATGAACCACTTGCGCGCTACCCGTGCTTCCTCTTTTGTCATGAGAATGGTTGTGTTTTTCTTTTTCGGATCCATCTGCTAAAGCCTTCATTACGTTTGAAAGCACTAGCATACAAATTTGCTGAATTTTTTGCCAATGCTTTTCTTGCGCCTTTATCTAGAGTCGTTTAAAATACCTAAAAAAACGGAAAAAATGGAGAACTAATGCGAAAACTCAAGACTTTTTTTATTCGCACTTACGGCTGTCAGATGAATGAACTCGACTCAGAAATCATGGTGGGATTGCTTGAAAAACGAGGTCTTATTCGCACTCAAGAAGAAAATGACGCTGACCTTCTCCTCTTTAATACCTGCTCCGTTCGCGATCTCGCCGAGAGAAAAGTGATGGGAAAGCTTGGGCAGCTGGGTCGTCGCAAGGCCCATAGACCCGTCATTGGAGTCACCGGGTGCATGGCGATGGCAAAAAAAGAGAGCCTTTTCCGCAAACTTCCTCACGTGGATTTTGTCGTTGGAACTAATAATATCAACGACTTAAATAGCGTCATCGATGAAGTTTTGGAAACTGGACGCCAAACCATCCGAACGGAGGATCAATTCGAAGAAAATCTTGACTATCTAGTAGCTAAGAGGGACGATAAAGTAAAAGCCTATGTATCGATTATCCGAGGTTGTGACAAATTTTGCACATACTGCGTTGTTCCTTACACCCGCGGTCAAGAGGTCTCTCGAGATCCGGCCAGCATCGAAATGGAGTGCCGCAAGCTTGTTCAAGATGGATATAAAGAAATTACTTTACTTGGGCAAAATGTTAACAGCTACGGCAAAGACAAACCTGAATGGAACTGCCTTTTCCATGACCTTCTTTATAGGCTGGATAAAATTGAGGGATTAGAACGGATTCGTTTTATGACCTCTCACCCAGTTGATATTACAACCGGTCTTATGGAGGCGGTTCGAGACCTTCCTTCTCTCTGCGAATTTGTCCATTTCCCCATTCAGGCAGGTTCGAATCGCATTCTCAAAAAAATGCACCGGGTTTATACGGTAGAAAAATATTTAGAAAAAGTTGAGCTTTTACGTCAAATTGTTCCTAATGTCAGCCTTGGGACAGATATCATTGTTGGATTTCCAACAGAAACAGAAGAGGATTTCGAAATGACCTACGAGATTTTTAAACAAATCCGCTACTCTGTTGCTTTCATTTTTGCCTACAGCGCACGCAAGGGAACACCTGCCTTCCGCTGGCGCGACGACATCCCTGAAGAGGTCAAACAGGAACGGCTTCAACGGCTCCTTGCTTTACATGATGAAATCTGTGCTGAAGAAAGACAAGAACTTCTTGGCTCCACCGTTGAAGTGCTTGTTGAAAAGAGAAATAAGGATGACAATTCTGTTAAAGGACGGACCCGCTGCTGGAAAAATGTTGTCTTTCCCGGAGAGGAACATCTTGTAGGAACCCTACAACAGGTAAAAATTCATGGCTACAGCAACCAAACTTTGCTTGGCACCTTAATTAATACCCCGAATTGTGACCTATTTTCCCTATAGCGCTACACATGTGGAATGAGTTTTGATTTTTTATTATCAATCAATC
>DAHVFY010000103.1 GCA_027316765.1 Parachlamydiales bacterium
CAACAAAATCTACACAAAATGTGTAGATTTGCACAGAAATATCTACATTTTAGTCAGCAGTTGCCAACCCCGAATTGTGACCTATTGAAAGGAGGTTTTGGCCTCATCCATGATATAAAAACTTCCACACACAATGAGCAACTCTGCTTCACCTTGCGCGTGCTTCATTCCCTCTTGGATTGTGGAATACGCCCGAAAATGATCGTGACATAAAGAATTAAGAATCTGTTGCAACTCTTCAACAGAAGCGCCTCTTGGAGATGGGGCTTTAACCAGATGAATCACTTCGGCTTTTGCTCCGATAAGATTCAAACATGTTTTTAGTTCTTTATCTTTTGACATTCCCAAAAGAACGTGAAATGGTTGACCGGGAAAATGCAACTGGATGGCATCAAGCAGTTTTCTAATACCATCTTCATTATGAGCCACGTCAAAAATCACATTTCCACGCTTTTCAAAACGACATGGAGGGCGTACTGCAATCCCTTTTTCTATAGCATTGTCTGACAGCGTGAACTGTGATGCAATATGTTTGAGTCCAAGAAGAGCTAAAGCCGTATTTTCAACATCATAAAAAGAAGACTCCTCTTTAACTGAAAAAAATGGCGCATCTAATTCCGCGGCTCGTTGATTAATAGACGTAAAGCAAACACGGGGCCCGACAACAACGGGGGTCTTATATTTAATGATCCCAGCTTTTTGTTCCGCAATCTCTTCTAAAGTAGAGCCAAGGTAGTCTCTGTGATCCCAACTAATTGAAGTAATTACAGATAAACAAGGATTGATGAGATTTGTGCAATCATACTTTCCCCCTATCCCCGCTTCTATCACTGCAACATCTACTTTTTCTTCTTGAAAATATTTAAAACCAAGAAAGGTCATCGCATCAAAAAAACTAATTTCTAGATTTTCTTGTTTCGCAAAGCTTAAAATCTCTTCGACTCGCTTACAGAAATACTCTTCAGAAATTGGCTCACCTTGAACTAAAATGCGTTCTCGAAGTGAATGAATATGAGGAGATGTATAAAGGCCAACTTTATATCCAGAAAGCTGTAATGCTGTCGCCATTTTTAAGCTAACAGAGCCCTTACCATTTGTTCCTGCAACATGGATAGTAGGATAGTCGTTTTGGGGTTTCTCAAGAAATGCTGCAAATCTCTTAGCGGTAGACAAGTCTTGACTTGCTTTGCTTCTACTATGAAGTTCGAAAAGGTATTGAGTCAAAGCGTTAAAAGAGCGCATGTTTTCCTCATCCAAAAATCTGATGAAATACGACTTCATCTACCCAAGAACAACCTAGGGGAATATCAGGTTTAATAGCGCCATGAAAATCCGATCCTCCACTCATCAAAAGACCTTTTTCCTTTGCAATTTTAATCCAGCGCTTTTCTTTATCTAAATGACAGCGACTATAATAACACTCAATCCCATCAAAGGGAAACTGTAGAATTTCTTTAACAATCCTTCCGTGTTCCAAAAGATGGGGATGTGCCAAAAAAGCTTTACCGCCTGCTTGATGAATAACGGAAAGAGTTTCCTCTATAGAAAAGATCTCGCTTGGAGCATAACAGACTTTATTGTCTCCCAAATAAAAAGTAAAAGCTTCTTTAATTGATCCGACGTATTTTTTCTGCACCATGAGTTGTGCAATATGGGGCCTGCCGATGATATTACCCTTAAGCTCTTCTTCAGCAATTGGCATTCCATGCTGTTTGAGTTTTTCTAAAATCGCTAAATTGCGCTTTACCCTTCTTTCCCGATGACGTTTGCAAAATGCATGCAATTCAGGACTATCTAAACAATAATTATAACCTAAAACATGAACATTAACAGCGCGAAATTGTGTAGAAAATTCTACTCCTGTACCAAGTAGAAGTCCTAATTCTTTCGCTCTTGGAAATGCTGTTTGATACGCATCCACTGAATCATGATCGGTGATCGACAATCCCTGAAGGCCTTTTTCTACAGCGTGCTCAACAAGTTGCACAGGAGATAAGGTTCCATCTGAGCACGTAGTATGTGCGTGTAAATCAGCTCGAAACGTAGGGTATAGCACGAACCTCCATTTCTAATTCAACGGTTGTTTTTTCTTTCACAGTGTTGCGCACAAACTCTGCAAGTTCAAGCACGTCTTTAGCAGTTGCCCTATCTTTGTTCACAATAAAATTAGCATGTACAAGAGAGACTTCCGCGCCGCCTATACGCTTACCTTTTAGACCGCACTGCTCGATTAAGGTTCCTGCTGAAATGTTAACAGGATTGCGAAAAACACATCCAACAGACTTGTCCCCATAAGGCTGTGTCTGCGTACGATAAGCAATAATGGCTAGCTGTTTTTGACGCGCGTCATCTGCAAACTTCAAACAAAATTTACCAGCTGCAATTGCCCCTTTTTTCTTCTGAAAAGAAGAGGTGCGATAAGAAAATTCGATCTCTTCTCTCTTTAAGAAAAGCAGATCTCCTTCTTCGGAAACATATTCGACCCCAATTAACACATCCGCTGTTTCTGCACCATTTGCACCCGCATTCATGTAAATCGCGCCGCCAACCGTTGCAGGTATCCCGGAGGCAAATTCAAGGCCTGAATAACCTTTACGTGCAGTCTGTGTTCCTAAAAGGGAAAAACTATACCCTGCGCCAACATAAACTTCCGCTTCTTCATGTCTCATAAAACTAATCTTATTTAAAATCACAAGACCATCAAAACCTTTATCATCAAAAAGGCAATTTGAACCCTTGCCTATGACAATATAGGGAAGCTTTTGCTGATAAGCTAAAGTAATCACGGCGCACAACTCTTCAACTTCATTAATTTCAATAAAAGAGCGAGCTGGTCCTCCAATACCGAAAGTTGAGAGTTCGCTAAGGAGCTTTCCCGACTGGAACTGAATGGATTTCATAAGCCTCCGGATTCTTTTTGTAAAGTGCATCGAGGACAGCGTTCACAAACGTTCCCCCTTCCGGAGTGGCGTATTTACGAGCAAGGCGGATTGCTTCAGCTATCGCAACTTTAGGCGGAATTAACTCATCAAATATCAATTCAAAAATCCCAAGTCGCAATATTGTACGTTCAATCGAAGGAATTCGGTCAAAGCTATAACTAGAAGAGGCCTGCGCAATCAGTGGATCAATCTCTTCCAAGCGAGCCACTATGAGATTTCTCCTCTCCTGAGCTTTACGAATCGAAGTGCCCGAAAGAGCAAATTCTCCCATCATAAACGCACTTATATCTTCATCCTGCGACGCATCAAAATCGCTTGAATAAAGGAGCTGAAAAACAATTTCCCTAAATTTTTGAGGTGCTGGTGCCATAGGCTGCGTAGTGTATCATAAGTTATCAATTTAGGCTAGCTGGCTGCGCAACATCCATGCAAATTTTTCATGTACATTCAACCGCCTTCCCATAAGGTCTACAGTAGCCGGATCATTTCCTTTTTCTGCTTTTGCTGAAAGAACCCGCATTTCTCGAATTATCTTTTCATGACCATTTAAAAGATTACTTACCATTTCCTGGATAGACATTAGCTTGTCGATGTCTTTAATCGCACTAAGTCTTTGAAACGCACTAAAAGAAGCATCGACATAAAACCCAAGAGCACGGACTCGTTCCGCAATCTCGTCTAAGGCCTCTGCTAGCTCTTCATATTGCTTTTCAAATAAAATATGTAGAGAATAAAACTCCACTCCACTTAAGTTCCAATGAAAATTTTGCGTTCTCAAATAAATTGCGTATGTATCTGCTAAAAGGCGCATTAATTCATCGGCAATGTGCTGCCTATTTTCTTGTGACATTCCCGTATCCATACTCTCTCCTTCCGTTAAAAAAAACATTACTACAAATGACGTAAAATAAAAATACTGATTTTGACACAAAAATAGCTTCTTGCTACTTTGACTTCTTGCAATAGGTTTTTATGCTCGGTATTTTCCTCGATACAGAAACAAATGGACTTAATCCGCAAAAGCATAAAGTGCTTGAAATTGCCTATAAAATTGTCGATATGGAAACAGGTACGCTTCAAAATGCGTTCGAAACGGTTGTCGCCCAAAACCAGGAAGTATGGAAGGGTAGCGATCCGGCAAGTTTGAAGGTCAATGGATTTACCTGGGAGGAGGTCTCTTGCGGTCAATCTCTTGCTGACATTGCCCTCATCATCACAAACACGTTTAAAAAACATGAAATTAAAAGAGGCTCTGCTGTTTTTATCTGCCAAAATCCCTCCTTTGACAGAGCTTTTTTTGGTCAAATCATCGATCCTGACACACAAGAAGCCCTCCTTTGGCCCTACCACTGGCTCGATCTAGCTTCGATGTACTGGGCCGACGCCATCAAGCGCGCAAAAGACGATCCCGCATGCTTTCCCTGGAACACCGGTTTTTCTAAAGACAAAATTGCTCTAGCGCGAGGACTCCCCAAAGAAAACTCCCCGCACAGGGCAATGAACGGTGTCAACCACCTACTCCTTTGTTACGAAAAAGTAATCGGCTTTCCTAAAAAAAACAATTGATCAAAAATTCAGTTAACTTCTAGAATCCGCACTTCTTTGAGCTCCATGAAGCAAGCGAGCAA
>DAHVFY010000104.1 GCA_027316765.1 Parachlamydiales bacterium
GAGCCCTTGCAATACAAGTAGAGCTCGTTGAGTGCACAGCGACAGACACAGCCTTCCACCCCTACCTCATCTCCGTAGACCTTACAAAACTCCTACTCAATTCCCCTCAAAACACCGACATAGCTTCCCTACAACAAGACCTCATCACCTTTTATGGCAAAACCTCCTGGTCATTCTACAAACAAAACCTCCCCCAACTCCATCTCAATGATGTACTCCCCTTCCTCCAATCAGACGCAGCCTTATCCCCTGAAGACAAAGAAATCCTCCACAAGCTCCAGTGGCTGATCTACAATAAAACCTGAGTAATTTTATGGATCATGATTTAAAAAAAATCAGATAAGGAAAAGCTAAAAAGTCAAAAACCGGATTTTATGTTAGTTCAGGGCTTGTCACCGGGTGAGAGATTTTAAGAGCAATCAACACGATTATACTGATACCTATTAAGTAAAATGCGGGAGCAATTGGATTGTTTGTGCTCTCTGCGAGAAGAGTTGCGATCAATGGTGTTGTCCCACCTCCGATCGCTTCTCCAACACAAATGCCAAACCCAAGAGAGCTATAGCGAGATTCTGCTCGAAAAAGGGATGCAAAATAAGAAGCTGTTGGAGCACTAAAAGCCGCAGCAGTAAGGGAAATACATCCTGTTGCAAAAAAAAGATCGAGTACGGTCTTTGCAGAATAAGCCCAATGAAAAGCTGGAACACTGATGATAGCGGTGAATAAACAAGAACTTGCTATGAGTACTTTAGAACCATATTTGTCTGCAAAAAAACCAAACGTTGGCAATGCAATTATAAAAAGAACCATGATTGCTGATAGCAACAAAAACCTTTCTGAATGCGTCATTGTCAAGTGCGGATGTTTCATGAAACTCGTCATATAGACCGTGACCATATAAAAAGGCACCATTGTTGCCATTCCTAGCAAAATAGTTCCTACCATATTTGCTTTATTTAATTTTAGGGCATTTAGTAAGGGAATCTTAGGTGATGAAGTTTTTTGAGATGTTTTAAAAGTTTCTGTTTCAGAAATCTTATTTCTGAGAAGGAATCCGATGAAACCAAAAACACCACCAAGGATAAATGGAATGCGCCATCCCCACACCGGCATAAATTGCTGAGAGAAAAAAGCGCCTGCCAATGTGCCAATGGTTGCTCCGACGATTCCAGAAGTTGGAACGATGCTTGAAAAAAATGATTTTCTTTTGATCGGAGCATGCTCATAGGTAAACACGACAGCTCCTGAATACTCTCCACCTGTGCAAATTCCCTGGATCAATCGACAGAAGATAAGTAAGATCGGAGCTGTCATCCCAATAGCTTCATAGGAAGGGATCATCCCAATGACAATTGTTGGAATAGTGACGATAAAAATTGTATACATCAAAGCAATCTTGCGCCCAAATTTGTCTCCAACAAAGCCAAAAATAAGACCTCCGATGGGCCTTGCTAGAAAGCCGATTGCGAAGCCTCCAAGCGTTAAGAGCAGTGTCATAAAAGGGTTGCTTGAAGGAAAGAAAATGGATCCTAGGATGGGAGCAAAAAAACCATATAGGGTGACATCATAATATTCTAGCGCATTGCCTATCAGGGAACCGATGAGATTAACATTTGGCTTTTTCATGGAATTTGAATCATTGTGAACAGGTTTGGCGTGAATATTCCCTCAGATGAAGCAGAAGGCTTCTCTCGATGAAGGGGCCTTCGCTCTTAGTCATACACATTATATACCAAGAGCCGAAATGCAAGTGAGATGAATATAGCGTGAATGAAAAATTAAAAACAAGAGACGCGATTCATCTCGGCCCACAAGGACCGAGTTTTCTCGCGTCCCTTGGATAAAACAACTCGCCATTTTATAAGACAAATGCGAAAAAATCAATTCCGCTTGTTAAATTTAAAAGAAAGTTAGAGAATATGCCCTTCGTAGATTAAATCGTGAAAATGAAAAATTAAATACAAGACTTCAAATCACATAACTTTAGGTCAGAACCATGTTTAAGAAAGCATATCGTTATGATCATTCGATCGTCTTTTATTTTGATGGCAAAGACTGCAAATATGTAGCCAAAGGCGGAAGCCTGGCTTGGCGTCTAAACAATCCAGGCCTTATTTCTAGCCACAACCTCTTTGCAAGAGAATTTAGCGCAATCGGGTCATGTGACCAATATGCAATTTTCCCAAGCCCATTAATAGGAAAAAATGCTCATCGCACCTGGATTATCTCTTCAAAATACTGCGATTCTTATCTTATCGAAATAGCAAAGCATTATCAGCCAAAAAACCCCGAAGAATATTTAAGTCAACTTTGCAACATCACAAAACTCTCGCCCAAAATAAAACCAAGAAATCTCTCAGCCTCAAATCTTGATCTGTTGCTAAGCGCTATGTACCAACTAGCTGGTTTTACAAAAAAAAATGAGGGCGAATTTTATCCGCTGCCAAAGATCACGGCAAGATTATATTCCAGGCAGCGGAGCATTGAATTCTATCTTGCAGGTTACAACCATTTGTTGACTAAGCATCAAGCGCTAGAGTGGGTAATAACTCATAAACTTGATGCAGTAATCGTCCATAAAAGCAACGGTGATGTGTATCTTAGATCGAGACCTGGTCATCATTTAGACAAAATTCATATTGCACAAAAAGATTACGGCGCCGAAAAAGAATTTAAAGATGCCGTAAAAGAAGTAGGAAAATTCAAAGAAAGACAATGTATTTGGGGATTTATCAATGGGCTTTTCAACACACCCAAAAAGGCGCTGGAATCTGCAACTCTCATTTCAAACTTAGCTGGGGGAGAACATGTATGGTACTTAGTCAATGACAGCCTAAGTAGCTGTACCGATGCAATAGCACAAAAATTAGGACAACATTCAGAAAGTGTAAAATTTGGGATTCAATTTTTCAAAATGCTTATCAGTCTCTCTGACGAGCATCCTTCGCAAAATAAACCACAAATTATAATCTTTGCACATAGTCAGGGTGCATTAATTGCAGATTTAGCGCTCGGCCAACTAGAACCCCAAGAACGACAAAGGATCCGTATATTTACCATAGGTGGGGCATCCCTCATATCACCAGATGCCGCTCATCCTGAATCTCATAATTATTTTAGCATTGCCGACCTCATTACAAAACTATCCTCATATGATTTATGCAGGTTTCTTCTGCGAATACATGATGGGAAAAAAACTGGGTTAAGCACTATGCAGATCATTGAACAATTAATACAGGAAGACATTGATATACATCTTGAAACCCAAAACCAACTAGCAATCGATATATTTCGACGTCAGAGGTTAGAACACTATGAACTTAAACTGCAAAAATCTCAGAATATTACTATTCTGAATAATGCCACTATTGACATCTGGGAACATGCATTTAAAACCCCTTCTTATCAAGAAAAACTAAGTGAAATTATTAACAAGTATAGAAATCCATAATTGCAGATGAGTGCCAAATTGAAAAAAGGAATGATGGTCTGTATTGCCGGAATATTTACGCTAAGCTATCTTTTCCTATTTCTTCCGGCTCTTATATATACTACGCTCATAGGACTACCTACTTTTGACCTGAGCGTATGCGGCGGAATTTTATGCATCTTAGGATTATCCTCCATACCATTGTCTATGGCAGTGAGCATTTATTTCATTTTTAAAACATATTCATCCAAAAATTATTTAAAAATGCTTTGCTTTTGCGTTCTGCCACCCGCCTGTTGCATTGCATCCACGCTCTTTATATCTCTGATCACTTACCTTCACATTCTTATAGAAATTTAAGATCCCTAAAGCTGAGCTCAAGAAACAAACTCCTTTTCGGCTACCGCTTCTAAACATCTCAAAGTGCCCGATTAACACAATAATCGGGCACTCACCTGCAAAACTTCAATATAAACTAATAATTTAACAACCTTCAACTGTACATTATAGTGTGCATTTGTTAGAATTAGTATATGATCAAGATCCGAAAAGCTCCTGAGTTCGAGGAATGGATAAATTCTCTGAGATTGAAAGAACAAGCCCAAATAGAAGCGCGCCTCTTCCGCATAGAGAACTTTGGGCATTTCGGTGATTGTAAATCTATTGAAGGCATAGACCACGCCCTCTATGAGCTTCGATGGAACAATGGCTGGAGACTCTATTTTTACCGAGATGGAGCATCCAGCATTATAATTTTGCTTGGAGGAAAGAAAAATGACCAAAAAAAAGACATCAAAAAAGCAGCCATTTTGCTTCGAAGATATGCCCATAGTGAAGACTAAAAAAGCTGCCGTACTTTCAAAACACAAGTCAGCAGACTTTTTTAAGTCTCATGAAAAGGTTGCTATTGCTCTCCTACAAAGCCTTGAAGAGAATGACGCAGGTGCCTATCTTGAAATTCTCGACGCTTATCTTAAAGCAAATCGCGCAAAAGTAGCACGGCAAGCCGATCTTTCCAGAACAACAGTGCAAAAGGCGCTTTCTCGCGAAGGCAATCCGACAATCCGTACCATTGCCAAAATCGTTCACCAATCCGTAATATAATCTGACCCAAATAATGGCAAAAAGTA
>DAHVFY010000105.1 GCA_027316765.1 Parachlamydiales bacterium
ATGCTGTTCGGTAAGGTCTTAGTGCGGATTTTGCCTGATGGGGTGTAGGTGTAGGTTGTCTTGCGCTGATGAGCCGTGCCGGTGGCGCGTAAGAGGGTTTCAACGTAATTCATGGGCGTGTAGGTATAACGAATGGTTTGCGTACCGCTGCCTTGGTCGGTCCTTTCCAAGAGGTTACTACACGGATCGTAAGACAAATCGGTCATTCCTAAAGAAGTTCTTTTTTTGATGAGGTTATTGTGAGCATCATAAGTGTTTGTGATTGTAAAGCCTTTTGGGTCCGTCTCTATTATTTGAAAATCATTGTTTGATTCATTATAAGTTGTTTTTCTTACAAATCCAAGAGGATCTCGATGTTCTGTTTGTCTTCCTAGAGGGTCATAAGAGAAAGCATCGATAGTTTTTTTATTATGCACATAACGTGTGGTGGTTTTTTGGTTGCCATCTTTGTCATAGGTGTAATTAATTTTGTAAAAAATTTGGCCCTCAAGGTCTGTTTCTTTTTTTTCTATGAGTTGATCCCATAAGTCGTAATTGAAATGTGTAATAAGAGGTTCTTGAATAATTTGAGAAAGGCGGCTTAAGGGGTCATAGAGGAAGTTTGTCTCTCGATCATGAAGCGTTTCTTTACTTTTTCTACCTGCATGATCGTAATCATAGTAAGTGATGTTTCCTTCTTTGTCAGTAGAGGTCTTAAGATGAAAGTTTGAATAAGTGAAGACTTCTTTTGCCAGTTCTTCTCCTTTTTCAGAAATAAAAGTTTTTGTTTCTTGACGCCATAAGGGATCGTAAGTATGCAAAATTGAGAGTCCTTCTTGGTCGGTCTGACATTTCAATTTGCCGTTTTTATAATACCGGAAGGATTTGATACTTCCATCAGGATAAGTTATTTTTGTGGGCGATCCGTAGAAATTGTAGGAGGTTTTGGTTGCATGACCTCGGGGATTAATGGATATAATTTCTTTTCCAAGGATATCGTAGGTGATCTTTTTTTCTACTGGAAGTGATGAGATAGGAGGGAATATGATATGTGTGGGTTTTTTGAGAATGAGATCGGGTTTATATTCTGTAATATGACCTAAATGATCTTGCACGTTCACAAGGAAGTCTTCCCAATTGTAGTCGTACTTAGTTATGCGGTTAATAGTTTCCCCTGTTTCCTTTTTTTCTCTCATTCGTCCGCGTAAGTCATATGTTTTGTGCGTAAGAAGTCTTCCTGAAAAGCTGGACTCAAATTTTTGACGGCCTCGCGGATCATGATCAAATGTTTTCCAATCATTTAAAGGATTTGAATCTGTGCGGATATCACCTCGTTCGTTGTAGGTGCGGTCTAGAGAAAAGGCAAACTCTCCATTTGCGTCGTAAATTTGCTTTTGCTTAATGTTTCCATGCTCGTCATAATGTAGATGTGTTTTTTTTAGAAGTCCCTGAAGGGAAAGCTCCTCGATCCATTCCGGGAGATGAAGAAACGGCTGGTTCTGCCTTAAGGTGTAGATTGTTGTAAAACGTTCTGTTACATCCTTGAAATCTGTTTTGTCAATGGAGCTGCCATCATCATAGATTTTTTTTATGAGATTGCAGTAATTGTCATACTCATAAAATTCTCTAATGTAGACTTTACCACGAGCTAAAGAAAATTTTGCTGTAACGAGGTTTGTTCCGGGCAAGTAGCTGTAATGATAGCTACGTCCATCTTCATGATCTTCTGTTAAGAGAAGGTGTTTGCCATCTTCAGAATAACTCCTCTGGATAGTATAGCTTTCTTCTGTGCCGTTTCCTGTTAAATCTCCTGAAACAGTTTCCGTAGTGGGATTGCCAAAGCGATCATAGGTGTATATCTTTTTATAAAAATTACATCCTTTTGCGTCTTGAATTTCTATCACTTCAAGCCAGTGGTCCGGGCTTTGTCTATAGTGATAGAGTTTTTCCTTTTGAAGGGTTCCTTTTTCATCTCGATATTGGAGTCTCTCCAGAAGAAGATTTCTTGAAAAATGGTAGGTGGTTTCTGTTCCGTCTGCATTTTTGACGTAAGTGGCACCCTCTTGTTTCCCTGCACGTGGTGGAGCGTAATAGCATTCGTGAACGATTTCAAAAGCATCATTAGAGCCGACTGGGAGTCTAAGTTGAGAGATTCGAAAGTGAGGGGGGATTTGCTTTGCTTCAAATTCTTTATGCACGCAATGGAAGATTTTTTCTTTACCTGACATCATTTCTAAAAGATGTTTTGGAGAATACTGTATTTTTTCGTGACGGTAGGAAGGACTGCTGACATGAGTCAAAAGAGGAGACAGGAGCATATTTGCTTTGATCTTCTTTTGTTTGTGTTTCGTATCAATTTGTATCCGTCTTTTGTCATAGGTATAAGATGTTGTTTGACCTGTTGATGAAGAAAAATGGATTTTAGATTTTTCATAATCTAATCGGATCGAAGCATAAATGTGCTGTTCACCTAAATCCATACTTTCAATCGATTTCAAATAACCATCTGCATAATGATAACGCAGGAGTTTCCCGTGGAGAAGAATTTCTTTTTCTAAAGCATAGAGAAGTTTACCGGGAGCCCTTAAAAAACACTTGTAGTATCGAATGGTTCCATCTGGTGCTTGTACAGTCATGTTTAGGTTATTTTCTGTAAGAGTGATTTGAGTGTTGCGTAGTTCATATTGTCCGCCAGGCTTTCCGCTACTTACATTGCTCATGCCGAAGGTTGAGGAAAACATTTCTGTTTTAGAATTTTTTACGCAAAATTCGAGCGTGATTCCGCTTGGGTCTGTTAAACGAACGATATTTTGGTTAGGAAAAAAATAGGCCTGACAATGAGGTAAAAATCTCCATCCTTGATAATTTTTTTGGATACACTTTGCGAAAAGATATTCTTTTAAAATAGGGTCTTCGTCTTTGAAGCTTGGCAGATGAGGTGGAATGTAAACACGTTTTAAAGAGATGCTTTCTGCTCCTTTTGCGATCATATCTGTTTCAGCAATAGATAATTGTCCGGTAAGTGGACTTACAAGATGACCGATGAGAATGTCGGTGTCTAGAGTTTTTTCGGCGATGTGCTCTGAAGATGAAGGAAGACATTCGATGTCGTTATCGGCAAGGAGTAGTAGCTGCAAACAGCTAAACAGAATGGAGATCCAAAAACGCATAAGTTACCGTACAATTTTTTTTTGCAAGTTTTGCGCGTAGGTTATCTTTTAAAAGGTTTTTTAGTCAAACGAATTTTATTGAGTAAGGTTTCGTTCCATGTAGTCAAAATCCTAATTTTTTGGTTTGTTTTGCTTGTGAGTGTCTTTTAACTGGGAGCACTATCAACGGTATTGATGTTAATTGAAAATGTGCATATCATTTATTTTCCTTATTTTAAGAGAGTTAACTGTGTCAGAGATCGCCTGTAATACAGTCGCAACGTATCCACTGAGATTTGGTTTATATGATCCTTTCGTATGTTGGATACTCCCTCATTTGGACGTGTCAACTCTTGGGACTCTAGCAAAGCTCAACAAATCTTGGCGCAAGATGACTGAAGATTCCTATGTTTGGATCTATATGTTCAAAAAAATGGGCATTCCTCGTGTCATCAGTAAAAACAAGGAAGTACCACGTAATTATAAAGAGGATTTTAGGGTTCTTTATCCGATCACTCTAAGTGGTAGGCAAATTGAAGGAATTTTCGGAGATGTGATTGGCAAAATTCCCGGTATCCGAGAGGAAGTGTTTAATGAATTAAATACACCGGATCCTTTTGAGCTAGAAAAATTACAACGAGAGAATTATGTGGTTGTTGTGGTTCCAAATTGGCCTCATGTTTCGCTTAAATTAAATGAATCGAAAAATCTATGTGTTCGTGATATTTCATATAAAATCAACGTTTTTTTGATGAGAAGGCATGTTGTGGCGCAAGGCTTGTCTTATGCTGAACAAGAAGGGTGTGTAAAAGAAAAGGGATTTGAAGTTGCGTCTTTGTTAACAAGGGGCATTTTTGATAAGGCTCAGATAGTTACAACTGGAACATGTCCTGATGGATGTGCGCCATGCACCTACGCACGCACTTCTGATACCGTTCTTAAAGGAAACGTCCTTTATAATTTGATTATTGGGGGAGGTGATCCTCTTTCCGGTATGCGCATTTGCAAATACTGCTCCGCTTCTAATCTTGTCGGCGTTGCCCCTTGTAAGTCTGCGGAAGTTGTTTAAAACTCAATTGGGTTTGAATACTTGAAAACTGGCATCGGTCCATTTTGATAGGACCCTGATTGCTTCTACCCCGAATTGTGACCTATTTTCCCTATAGCGCTACACATGTGGAATGAGTTTTGATTTTTTTATTGAAGTTAATG
>DAHVFY010000106.1 GCA_027316765.1 Parachlamydiales bacterium
CTGTCTTACCTTGTTGACTTCCAAATCGATGACCTGCGTTAGATGCTCGCGATCAAGAGGTTTGAAGATCACAATGCCATCGAGACGGTTAAGAAACTCAGGCTTGAATCCCTTTTTAACAGAAGCCTCGATCTTCTCTTGCATGGATTTGTAGTCGAGCATTCCTTCTCCCACGCCAAAACCCATCTCGCTGGACTTACGAATGAGGTCGGCGCCAAGATTTGAGGTCATGATGATGATCGTGTTACGAAAATCGATTTTACGACCAAATGAATCTGTCAACCTTCCTTCTTCAAGAATTTGTAGAAGAAGATTCATCACATCGGGATGTGCTTTTTCTACTTCATCGAAGAGGACAACGCAGTAAGGGCGTTGACGCACCTGTTCTGTAAGTTGTCCTCCTTCTTCGTGACCGACATATCCGGGAGGTGAACCTGTCATGCGACTGATCGCGAATTTTTCCATGTATTCAGACATGTCGACTTGGATAAGAGCGTCCTCGCCTCCAAACATATGGATGGCAAGTTGCTTTGCCACAAGAGTCTTACCGACACCGGTTGGCCCTAAAAAGAGGAAGGCTCCAATAGGGCGATTTGGATCTTTAATATCTGCTCGACTGCGGCGGATGGCTCTACATACTGTACTTAGCGCTTCATCCTGACCAATCACATTGGCTTTAAGAGCCTCTTCCATTTTAAGAACTTTTGTTGTTTCGCCCTCAGTCAGACGCGTCAGAGGGATTCCTGTCTGTTTTGCGACGATTGCAGCAACCTCTTCCTCATCAACGATCACCTGGTGCTCTTCTTTATTGCTTTCCCATTCTGTGCGAATTTGTTGGAGTCTTTCGCGTAGAGTTTTTTCGTTATCGCGCAATTTAGCGGCTTTTTCATACTCTTGTTTCGAGATTGCCTCTTCTTTGGCAAGTCGCACCGTTTCAATTTCGCTCTCAAATTTAGTGATATCTTGAGGCTGGTGCATCATCGCAATGCGCGCCTTGGCACCTGCTTCATCTAGCAAGTCGATTGCTTTATCGGGCAAAAATCTACCCGCAATATAACGGTCGGAAAGATAGACGGCGCTTTTAAGAGCAGCATCCGTGTAAATACACTTGTGGTGCTCTTCATATTTACCTTTAAGACCAGTAAGAATCGAAATTGTCTCTTCCAATGAAGGAGGGGCAACCAGAATTTTTTGAAACCTGCGCTCAAGGGCCGCATCTTTTTCAATGTGTTTGCGGTATTCATCGATGGTCGTTGCACCAATACACTGAATCTCGCCGCGCGATAGAGCAGGTTTCAAGATATTGGAAGCATCGATTGCTCCTTCAGCAGCGCCGGCGCCAACGATTGTATGCAATTCATCAATGAAAAGAAGAATGTTGCCATGCTTTTTGATCTCGTCCATGACAGCTTTGATCCGCTCTTCAAATTGTCCGCGGTATTTTGTCCCAGCAATCATGAGCGTTAAGTCAAGAGAGATGAGTCGTTTTTTTGCAAGATGATCTGGAACCTCTCCTTTTACGATGGCTTGAGCTAGTCCCTCAACAATTGCTGTCTTTCCAACGCCTGCTTCTCCAATTAAGACAGGGTTGTTTTTGCGCCGTCTGCATAGGATGAGAATAAGACGCTCGACCTCTTCTTTACGACCGATGACAGGGTCCAATTTTCCTTCGCGGCAAAGCTCCGTGAGATCATGACCATAGGCTTTAAGAGCTGGCATTTTTTCCGAAACCCCTCCGGAACCGCCTTTATCTTGAGAGGATTTCCCACCAGTCCCGGGACCCGCACCTCCGCCCATACCCATAGGAGGCAGTTGAAGATTAAATGTTTCAAGCTCTTTTAAAACCTCTTTACGAATATCTTTCAGGTTGATGTTGAGGTTTTCTAATACTTGCGCTGCAACGCCGTCCGCTTGACGCAAGAGTGCAAGGAGAAGATGCTCGGTTCCTACATAGTTGTGGTTTAAAGCAGCCGCCTCCTCACCTGCAAATTCAAAAGCTCTTTTGACCTTTCCTGTAAGAGCCGGATCTCCATAGACTTGAATTTCAGGACCAAAACCAACAATTTTTTCCACTTCTGTACGCACGATGTCATAGTCGAGATTAAAGTTACGCAGAACATTAACGGCGATTCCTTGACCTAATTTTAAAAGGCCGAGAAGAACATGCTCTGTTCCTAAGTAGTTGTGATTGAGTCTTTGCGCCTCTTTTTTGGCAAGTTTGATAACTTGTTTAGCGCGATTGGTGAACTTGTCAAACATATTACCTCTCTAATGACCCCGTTGTAGTCCTCGTTTTAAAGCTTTGGTCCTTTTTTGGCAAATAAACGATCATAACATATATACACAAAGAAGATGAAGAGTTTGTTTTGAACCGTTTTTCCTGTGGGTGCCTTTCAAGTGCAAGGGGTAAAGACCTTGATAATTTTTTGTAAGTTGAGATAGACTCAGTAGCATGCATTGGGAAATTTTGGATACAGGGACGAGATCTGCCGAAGAAAATATGCAGATCGATGCGCACCTTTTAGAAGAGCTTAAGGATGAGGCAATTCTTCATTTTTACGATTGGAAAAGAACAAGCGCAACCTATGGATATTTCCTTGATCCTCAAGAGTTTATCAACATGGAAGCAGCGAAGCTGCGGGGGCTTGATCTGGGTAGGAGATCGACCGGTGGAGGAATTGTTTTTCACATTTGGGATATGGCCTTTTCTGTTCTCGTCCCTTCAGTGGCTCCTATTTTCTCTGATAACACTCTAGAAAATTATTCTTTTGTCAATCATGCCGTCTTGAGGGCGGTAAAAAAATTTTTAAATATTCCCTGCACGCTAACACCCGATAATGCTCCTCTTTTTGATCGCTCATGTGGTAGATTTTGTATGGCGCAGCCGACAAAATATGACCTCATTTACGAAGGGAAAAAAATTGCCGGTGCTGCACAAAGAAAGCGCAAGCAAGGGTATTTACACCAAGGCACAATTGCGCTTTGCATGCCTGATGAAGAATATTTACAAGAGATCCTGCTTCCCGGTTCGCGCGTTTACGAGGCGATGCAGGCGTATACTTATCCACTTCTTGGAGACACGGCAACTGTAAAAGATTTAGAAGAAGCGAAAGTTGCACTGCGCGCCCTCCTCATTACATCATTTAAAGGTTCGTTATGACAACAGATAAAAAATCAAAAGCTGCTATTCAACCTACACGCGATGAAAATTATCCTGAGTGGTTTCAACAAGTGGTGCGAGCCGGCGACCTTGCAGAGAATTCTCCTGTACGCGGTTGCATGGTGATTAAGCCTTGGGGATACGCTCTTTGGGAGAACATACAAAGCATCATCGACGATAAACTCAAAGCAACGGGGCATCAGAACGCCTATTTTCCTCTTTTTATCCCTGTAAGCTTTTTAGAAAAAGAAGCAGTCCATGTTGAAGGATTTGCAAAAGAGTGCGCAGTTGTCACGCATCACAGATTAGAAAAAAATGCAGAAGGAAAACTTGTTCCAGCAGGACCTTTAGAAGAGCCCTTGATCGTTCGCCCCACTTCAGAGATGATCATTGGAGAGATGTTTTCTAAATGGATTACCTCTTATCGCGATCTGCCTCTTCTTATTAATCAGTGGGCAAACGTCGTTCGTTGGGAAATGAGGACACGCCTTTTTCTGCGTACAGCAGAATTTCTTTGGCAAGAAGGGCACACAGCGCACGCAACTCGAGACGAAGCATTAGAAGAGACGATGCGCATGCTGGAGATTTATCACGAATTCGCTCACAAATACCTTGCAATGCCTGTCATCAAGGGGGAGAAAACAGAGGGCGAACGATTTCCCGGCGCTGATATCACGTACACCATTGAAGCAATGATGCAAGACAAAAAAGCCCTGCAAGCAGGGACCTCTCACTTTTTAGGACAAAACTTCGCTAAGGCTTCCAATATCAAATTTCAAGATCCCGAAGGGAATGAAAGTTATGTGTGGACGACCTCCTGGGCAATTACAACACGCCTTATCGGTGCGATGATTATGATCCATGGCGATGACGATGGTCTTGTTCTCCCTCCTCGCGTTGCTTCTTCACACATTGTGATCATTCCCGTGATCCATAAAGAAGAGTCAAAACAAGAGGTGCTCTCATATTGCCATGCACTTGCAGGACAATTGCGTCATATTCACTATTTTGGAAGATCTCTTAATGTGATCGTTGATGAACGAGAGATGCGCGGTGGAGAAAAAGTTTGGTCGTGGATCAAAAAAGGAGTGCCGCTACGCATTGAAATTGGACCACGCGACATCGCCTCCAACACACTTGGCATTGCAAGACGCGATAGAGCTCCAAAAGA
>DAHVFY010000107.1 GCA_027316765.1 Parachlamydiales bacterium
CGCTTTGGGGGAGTACCAGCACGAAAAATCCCAATTACAACGATATCATGTATATTGTGCCTTTGGTGGGAGAAAACACTGTTAATCCTAAAAACGGCAGTTAAAGCCCGATTCTGATATAACCTTCCTCCATAACAATCGAGCTATGAGGAAGTTATGGATCAACAAATCCCTTTATTACCCACTCACCAAATGGGTGAGCCCCCAAATTGCGAAAGGAGCACCAAAAAACTCCAAGAAATGCAGTGTGATACCTTTGCTGGATTAGTCCACGTTGAGTGGGATGATCAAGCGCCGGTTACCCCGATTGGCCAGTTAGTATTTTTTGTTCAATTTTTAAAAACGTGTAACCTATTTCAGCCATGGATTAATGAATGCCCACTAGATTATAAAAGCCCGAATGCCCCCTCAAAGGAAGATGTTTTGGGAACGCTTTTACTAGCTGTGCTTTCAGGGCAAAAAAGGTATTCTCATATTACTTCTATTCGACAAGATGCTGTAAACCCTACTTTACTTGGAATGAAGAGAGTTCTGAGTGAGGACTCGGCGCGAAGGGCTTTCCAAAAAATAGATGAAGAGAATTGCAAAAAATGGCAACAAAAGCATCTTAAATACTGCTATGAGCCATTACTTGTAGAAGACTGGATACTTGATGTTGATACAACGGTTAAGGTTCTTTATGGGCGACAAGAGGGAGCTGAAGTTTGTTACAATCCCAAGAAACCAGGCCGTCCAGCTCACGTAATTCACACTTATTCAATGGCAGAAACGAGGCTAATTTTGGATTGTGAAACACTCCCAGGCACACAACAGGCTGCGACATATTCGTTGCCTCGTCTAATTGAACTTATTGATGAATTGCCGCAAGAAAAATGGCCTAAATTGGTGAGAGGAGATTGTGCCTTTGGCAATGAAAATGTTCTTGCTCCATTAGAAAAAAGGGGTGTTGGATATCTTTTCAAAATGAAAATGACGCAAAAAGCAAAAAGTCTAACCAAATTTGTTTCTGGTAGCAGTAACAATTGGGTAGATGCAGGCCAAGGGTGGGAGGGTGTAACATCCACACTACAGCTGAGTGGTTGGTCAAAGGAGCGGCAAGTGATTGTTTTGAGAAGGAAACTTAAAGAGAAAAAGGAAAAGACAAAGAAGAAAGAAGAGCAAATGTGTTTTCCCTTTCTTGCAGCTATGACAAACAGTAATGAATATGAATTTGCTATATTAGTAACGACATTAAAAATGGATATTTTTACTATAGCACAACTCTATCGTGACCGAGCTATCTCAGAGAACCATTTTGATGAGCTGAAAAATCAATGGGGATGGGGGGGCTTTGTGACACAAGACCTAAAACGCAGTCAAATTATGGCTCGCATCATTGCACAGGTATATAACTGGTGGACCTTGTTTGCGAGATGGATAACCCCAGAAAAACATGCTGAAGCAATTACCAGTAGACCTCTAATGCTCTATGGAGTGGCCAGAGAAACCAACCACGCAGGACAACGAACAATCCGGATAACACCCATGCATGGCAATGCAAAAGAAAATAGCGAAAAAGTCGGTTTTATCTCCTCTATTTTAAATAAAATAAAGAAGGTTGCGGAGCAGTTCAATCCACTTGATATCTGGAAAAGAGTCTTGAGCATGATTTTCATAAGGTTCTTAAAGGGTCGAATTCTTGGAGAATGTAAATGGGATACAGCGGACCCATTAATCGATTCAGGTGGGCCGCCAAGGGAGGCGATAGGGGCAATTTAATTAAGGCAAAAATCAGGTTGAGAGCAGTTAACTGCTGTTTTTAGGATTATATTTGTTTGTCATTTTTACTCCTATTTTTGCAGGTTAATAGGGGTAATCTTTACTTATTTTGTGTCCAGCTTCGGCCCCCAGCGATTATGCAGCTTGATTGTAGTTTTTTATTGATTGGTAGCTGCTATTTATTATGAGATTTTGGAACCACAATATCGCTATTTGGGAAGAATTTTTCAACCGACTTAACCCAACTTCAGTAAAAATACCCTAAGCACCCCAACCTACCTTTTCATTTAAATAGTTAATAATCAGATAGATACCGAATTCGAATCCAAATTATGTGAATTTGCAACTGCTTGTAAACGAATATGTTATGATTTTTAGTGCATTTGTAGTGGCTGAATTTTGCGTAATTGTAATATTTTTATTACAATGAAATGCTCATTGTATTACAATTAGGGCATGTATATAAAAAAGACCCTCAAGATAGACCCTAAAAGCAAAAAGACCTATACGGCATTCAACCTTGTCGAGTCCAGGCGCACAGATAGAGGACCTCGCCAGCGTGTGTTACTCTATATGGGCTCCGAAATCAACCTTCCAGAAGAACAGCACAAACTCCTTGCTCAATGTATCGAGGATCTCATATTGGGAATTCAAACCCTACTCCCTTATCCAGAGGAGGTTGAAAAACTTGCCCAAGTTTACGCCTCTCAAGTTATTCACCGCTTGTCCAAGCCAGATGCTCTACCTGAACAACCCAGATGGGAACAAAAACCAGAATTTGTGAGTATAGACATCCATACTCTTGAGCAGTCTGAACCAAGATCTATTGGGGGCGAGCATCTCATGCTTCAGATGGCTAATCAACTCAAATTGCCGGAGCAGCTTGAAAAATTAGGTCTTTCCAAAACCGATACAGCCATCGCCATCGGATCCATTATCGCAAGAACCCTACACCCGAGCAGCGAGAGAGAAACGTATAGATGGCTTTGTAACAGTAGCGGCCTTGGAGAACTGCTTAATTTTGACTTCAACAAATCATCTTTAGACAAACTATACCAAGTCAGTGATAAACTACTATTTCATAAAAATACTTTGGAAACTGCTCTGGAAGCAATTGAACAGCAATTTCATGGATATAAAAGTACAATAGCCCTCTATGATCTAACAAACACTTACATGGAGGGGCAGGCCAAAGCAAATCCCAAGTCCAGGCATGGAGTCTCCAAGGAAAAACGAAACGATTGCCCTCTTATAACGATGGGGCTTGTCATGAATGAGCATGGATTCCTCAGTAAGACTTCCTTTTTTCCTGGAAATGCCGCAGAACCCAAAACCCTTCAATTCATGATTGAAGCTCTGAATGCCCACCAATCCCTATTCAAACCAACTATTATATTGGATGCTGGAATTGCGACTGAAGAGAACCTGGCTTGGTTAAGCAAAAATGGTTATGCATACATAGTCTCCGCAAGACAAGATGCGCCCTCCACAGAGTTTGAAGGAGAGCTCGCTTCAGTGGGTGACCGACATGATTTGGTCAAAGCAGCGATAATTAAGCATGCCGGTAATGATGAAAAATGGCTCTATTGTGAATCTGAAGCAAAGGCGGCTGTTGCTTCAAGTATGAAGCAACAATTTAAGCAGCGTTTTGAAGAAGATCTAAAAAAGCTTGCGGATGGGCTCTGTAAACCAAGGGGACGTAGGAAACATGCCAAAATTCTGGAACGAATAGGTAGGCTAAAAGAAAAGCACAAAAGGATTTCAGGGTGCTATGAAGTCAGCGCAACACCTTCGGAAGATGGACTGAGCACTATTGCCGTGAACTGGAGGGTAATTGAAGAGAAAATGGATGAAAAGCTGACTGGCCGTTATTTTCTAAGAACAAACAGGACGGACTTGAATGCGAAAGAGATATGGCAGCTTTACAATGTTTTGAGGAGAATTGAAGACGCCTTTCGCTTTATGAAATCCTCTCTTGGACTGCGCCCTGTTTATCACCAAAAGGAAAATCGCGTAGATGGGCATTTATGGATAACCATATTAGCTTACCATCTGATTCAACACTGCACGTATCAGATGACTCAACGAAACATCAACTATCAATGGCAGACCATACGCAACATCATGATGACCCGAGTACGAGTGACAATGCAAGCCAAGACGGCAGAAGGCAAAATGTTGTACCAGAGGAGCACGACGAAAGCGGAGACCGAACAACTCGAGATCTATAAAGCCCTGGGCCTATCGTCTTCAATTCTTAGAGCCCACAAAATGGTCCTTTGATTCAAGATGTAGTGGAGAATTTGCAAACCCTCCTAGAGAAATCTCTGAAGTTGGGTTAGGATTAATCCTGACTTCATCACTTTCTATCCATAACCCCCTGAATTTCAATCACCTAATTTTTTTGAGACACTACACTTTTCGTTTGAACTAACCTTCTCTGGATATCTCTTACGATTGATTCCAAAA
>DAHVFY010000108.1 GCA_027316765.1 Parachlamydiales bacterium
CATTAGTGCCACAACGCATCCAGCAAACCCCCACTTTAATTCCCATCTGGCCCAATGGACTCAAGACATTTCTGAGTTCTGCAAACATACAGAATTCAAAAAACTTCAAATTCTCGATGCTGAAGAAAAAGATTCTCTTGCGACTGTCACCTTTACAGCCTATCTTATCCAAAATAAAAAAGACGCTTCATTCACTGAAAAAAGTTCCTTTGAAAAAGTCAACGGCAAATGGCTTTATCTTAACGGTCAGCTAGGTTAGACAATTCTGCAAAATGCCTTACAGACTAAAATTAAAACTTTTAAACACAAGTAAAATAGGCTAAAGTTGCAATTTTAAGGAGTACTCTATGGAATTCACGCATATTCCCAATTTAACCATGAAAATTTCCCGCATTGGGCTAGGCACGTGGTCGATCGGTGGATGGATGTGGGGCGGTACAGACGAAAAAAATGCAATTTCTACAATTCATTATGCTCTTGATAATGGCATTAACCTAATCGATACAGCACCTGTCTATGGTTTCGGCACAGCGGAAGAAATCGTAGGCAAAGCTCTAAAACAATATGGAAAAAGAGAGCAGATTGCAATTGCAACAAAGGTTGGTCTTAACTGGAAACATCAACAACCTTTTCGCGATAGCAGTAAAACCAGAATAATAAAAGAAATTGAAGATTCGCTAAAACGTCTGCAAGTTGAATACATCGATTTATATCAAGTTCATTGGCCAGATCCTAAAACCCCCATTGCAGAAACGGCAGAAATTTTAGGTCAACTACTCAAAGAAGGTAAAATTCGCGCTATTGGCGTAAGTAATTACTCAGTTGAAGAGATGCAAATCTTCCAGAAAACAACTCCTTTGCATACAGCTCAACCCCCCTTTAATCTTTTTGAAAGAGACGCTGAACAGACAATCCTTACCTACTGCCAAAACAACCATTTATCCACACTGGGATATGGCTCTCTTTGTCGCGGCTTACTCTCAGGCAGAATGCGCAGCGATACTCAATTTCAAGGCGATGATTTACGTAAATCTGATCCCAAGTTTCAACCTCCACGCTATCACCATTACCTCGCATGTGTTGAACATCTAGACAAATGGGCTAAACAACACTACCAACGCTCTGTATTATCTCTAGCCGTTCGTTGGGCTCTGGACAAAGGAATTAATGTAGCACTATGGGGCGCACGCAAACCTGAACAACTAGACGCTATTACATCCGTCTTAGGATGGAAATTACAGCCTCATGATTTTCAAGAAATCGATGAGATTCTAAACAAAACGATTCCTATGCCGGTGGGTCCTGAATTTATGGCACCCCCCGCATACCTTTCTTAAACAACATCTGGAGATTGCAGATGACATTAAAATTAAGTCTTATCGGCCTTGGCAACATGGGCGCTGCCATGGCATTTAATTTATTAAAGCAAGGAGCAGACCTTGCTGTATATAATCGTTCTAAAGACAAAGCTACTCCTCTTGTTAAAGCCGGAGCAAAACTCTTAAATCATCCAAGCGAAGCATTCCAACACGCACCCGTTGTTGTTTCAATGCTTGCCAACGATCAAGCCTTAGAAGATGTTGTGGATGGAGAAGAAGGCCTTTTAAAAGGCGCTTATTCAGGCTGCCTTCATATTTCGTCAAGCACAGTAGCCCCCACTACAACAGAGAAACTGTCTCTTAAACACCAAGAAAAAGCGGTGCACTTTGTCGCTGCACCCGTGTTCGGGAGACCTGATGCAGCTGCAAAACAAGAATTATGGATTTGTATGGCAGGCAAAGAAGCTGCAAAAAAACAAGCGGAACCCTTCCTCAATAAAATGGGCAAAAAAGTCTACGATTTCGGAGAAAATCCAGCATCTGCTAATGCAGTCAAACTCTCTGGTAATTTTATGATCCTATCTGTCATCGAAATGCTCGCAGAAGCCTTTGCCTTCATGCAACGAAGCGGAATTCATCCCGAACAACTACATACTTTTCTAACCGAGACCCTATTCCCTTCACCCATTTTCCTCAACTATGGCAGATTGATCATCAATCAACAATTCAGCCCAGCTGCTTTTAAAATGACACTCGGATCAAAAGATCTCAACCTATTCCTAAATGCGACCAAATCCCTAAATATTCCCACCCCACTTGCACAAACCATCCAAAAACAGTTGCAGATCAGCTTTGACAAAGGCCGTCAGGAGATGGATTGGTCCGCCATATCTCTCCTAGCATTTGAAAACAGCCCCGACACAAAATAATTTTTTCACTCGCAACGCATGATGTCAAATCAAGTTCCACACGTCTATGAGGATTAGATTTTTTCAAAAAACCTTTACGCTTTTTCCTGGAAATTAAAATCTTTAATATCTAAAATCGAGCGAAAACCTTTAAAAAAGGAGGGAACTTATGATGAATGTAACCGGTGAATTGGGCTTACCAGATATGCACTTATCTCAAGAGTCAGATAACGTCGATTGCTGGACATGTTTTTGCTGCAGCAAAAACGCAAAAAAGGTGACTGTGAATAAATATGAAAAACAGTCCTCTTCATCTTCATGCTTAGGGTCATTACTCACCTTCATCCAAAGGTTGTGCTGCTGTTGTTTCAGTAGAAATAAAACAACAAAGGAAGACAATGAACACGATCATAAAGAATGGACCGTCCACGAACGTTTACCCGAACAATCTTTAATAACCGCCGAAAAAACCGACAGCAGAATTGCTGATAAAAACCAGATTAAATTCTTAAAAGAACAACTCCGCATTGTAAAATACTATTTGGAACTAGAAAAACTCGGTCAACAAATAGGACCTCCAACACCTCATTCAGGAGCGCGGGAGTCAACTCCCATCACCTGTAAAATTACAAAAAATGGCAAATCAGAAGATTTTAAGGAAAGTAAAATCAGAAAAGATTTTGCACTATTAGGCTTTGATGAAATCTCATTAAATGAATTGATAGCAAGAATTAAAGATAAAATTATGCATGAAGAAGAAATTTCAACCAAAGAATTAAGAGAGATCATCTTACAGGAACTTCAGCAAATGGGAGCACGTCTACGAAAGCCCTCCATTGCTACAAAACTTGAAGCAGCTCAGAAAGGAGGGCTTCTTCACGACCTTGTAGAAAAAAGAATTTCAAATATGCCCCTAGAAGAACTCGGAGAGCTTGCTGAATTCTTACAATCAAAACAGGACCAGACTGAAATCATCCTTATATAGAATGTTATATACCCCCTTCCACTTAAAAAGCAGCCGCAAGTGGAAGGAGGTAAATTAAACCCCGAATTGTTCTTTAGAAAGAATATGACGCTTGAAAACTTCCCTGGCTATCGTGATACTTCTCATTAAATTGTCCTGCATACTGCAAGGAAAAAGAAGCACTCTCTGCCCACGCCCAAACGGTGATCGCAGCGCGTATGCCAAAAAAAGTCCCCACATTATTTAATCCAGTGACGACGAAAGAGTCAGAAGTATTTCCCTTCATAGTCGCACGGAGCCTGCCTTTGTTGTAACTTTCTTGTTCTATGACACTCATTTCCACTTCTGGAATCCACTTAGCTTTATGCCAAAGAAAACATTTTGCCACATTCACTCCAAAAGAAAGACGCAAAAGATCGTTATTAACGCTGTCGACATAAAGATCTATACTATCTGCACCTGCTTCTTTAAAACTGTTTTGATGTGCATAATAATACTCCGCTGTAACAAGAGGAGAAATATCAAGCATCCAAGGATGCGTGAGCGCACCGATGCTTAAATAACCACCTACCTGACTCCCTCCCCAATTAGCACTGGCATATCGATCCACTACAAAAATACTTTTGGGGCCAGTGGCATAGTTAACATGTCTTTTTTCCATATAATGATTATACGCTGCTTGAAAAGCACCCAGGACATAGAAATAAGGCTGAAACCAACTCGCATAAAGATTGCCAAAATACCCCTGAACGGAGCCGTATCCTATCGAACCATCATCTACATGAGAATACGTATAAGCAGTTGCACAACCAACATAAAAATCATCGAATAGATTTTTATCCACTCCCAGAGTAACACCTCCTGTTTTCGCTCTGTAAGCGGGATTTTGATCATTTTTCTCATGATGCGCATAATCACCCCACAGATTACTCCAAAGAGCAAGTTTTTTTGTCTTTCCAGCCGTTGTCATGCATG
>DAHVFY010000109.1 GCA_027316765.1 Parachlamydiales bacterium
GTTGAACTCGTCATTCAACTTGTAGCTGTTTGTTAAAAAAGTGGGTTGCTGCAAATAGGTCACAATTCGGGGTAATAACCTAATCTTACAAAATCACTAAATGCAGAAAGGCGCCCGCTTGCGGGCACCTTTTAAAAGAATTCAGACTTATTTTTTAGCAACTTTTGCGATAGCAAAACCTGCTAATGTCCAACCGATCACGAGATCAAGAATTGTGACAATCACCCAACTTGCAGGGAAACACATCCAATTCCAAGCTGGAAGAGTGCTTACAATCCCCGCAAAGAGACCTAGCACTGAAAACCAGCACACTTGACGTCCATAAGACATCGCTTTTGTCTTCATGAAAAGCCATGTTGCAAAAAAGGCTCCAATAATCTGAATAATTAAAGATCCAATAAAAGGACGCACGGAATCTGGATCCATTCCTTCTAAGTGAACAGAAGCAAATACGAGTGGGCCTTGTTTCATTCTTTCTTTAACTTTAGCCCAAGCCTCTTGTTTATCTTTTTCTCCTTCAGCCTCGCAACTTGGCAAGAAATAAATACCATTTTCTCGGGCATTTTCTTTAATCGTCATTGCCACTTGTTTCTCGTTGGCAAATTTATGACTTGTCGTTCTATGCCACGGAAGCAGCATCCAAGAAACAACTCCCCAAATGAAAACAATAAGACCGCCCAGGAGAGCACATTTCCAATAATGTTTGTTCATACGAATACCTCTTTTCACAGTTTAATCCTATAAATCGGAGATTAAACGATTTATTACATATTTAGCAATTTACGAAATTGTTCTTCAGAAAGGATCGGAATTTTTAAAGCCTCAGCTTTATCAAGCTTTGAACCAGGATCCTCTCCAACCAGGACGTAATCTGTATTCTTACTTACAGATCCTGTAACTTTACCACCCCGTTCTTTAATGAGCTCGCTTGCTTCATCTCGAGAAAAGTTCTCAAGACTGCCCGTTAGAACAAAGGTCTTTCCTGAAAAAAGATGATTTTTGATCACCTTTCTTTTGATTGCTTTTGGCGTAACGCCCTTTTTAAAAAGGGCATGCACTTCTCTAAGATGAAAGGGATTTGCAAAATATTCTACAATGGCATCCGCTGTTTTTTCTCCGATGCCTTCAAGACTTTTCAGCTCATCAACATCCATCTTTGCAAGCTCATCGATATCGCCTACCTGATTGGCAAGGAGCTCAGCTGTTCCTTCTCCAACATACTTAATACCAAGGGCGAGAATTAGTCTATCTAAACTGACATGTTTAGACTTAGAAATGCTTGTTAAAAGGTTGTGGATGGACTTTTCTCTAAATCCTTCAAGTTGACTGAGTTCTTTTTCAGATAAACTATAAATATCAGAGATAGTAGAAACAAAACCTTTTCTCACAAGTTGTTCAACTACTTTGTCTCCTAGATGTTCAATATCCATCGCATCTTTACCGGCAAAAAAAGCAACTCTGCGAATTCTTTGTTCCATGCAATCAAAATTTGGACAGCGAACGGCAACTTCTCCTTCGGTGTGAACAACAGGCGTATGACAAGAAGGACATTTTCTTGGCATTTTCCAAGCAACAGTGTCATGTGAACGCTTTTTCAACACCACTTCAACAACTTTAGGGATAACATCTCCCCCCTTCTCAATCACGACAAAGTCGCCAATGCGAATATCTTTACGCTCTACTTCTTCTCTATTATGCAATGTTGCGCGTGCAATGGTACTACCAGAGAGCACAACAGGCTCAAGTTCAGCAACAGGTGTTAATACTCCTGTGCGGCCAACTTGTACGGTAATATCTAGAATTTTAGTCGTCACTCTCTCAGGAGCAAACTTATAAGCAACCGCAAATCTAGGAGACTTTCCCGTGAATCCCAATTCTTCGTAATAACGCATCTCATCTACTTTAATCACAATCCCATCAATGTCAAAAGGGAGTTTACTTCTTGCAGCTTCAATCTTATCTGCAAACCGACCAATCTCTTCCATATTCTTGCAATGCGCTCTTTGCGCCTCCGTAAATACCGGAAGACCCAATTTCTCTAAAAATTTGTGACATAGATGCTGTTTTTCAATGCTATTTGACGCGTCCTCCGCAATGCCATAAAAAAGGGCGGAAAGGTGCCGTTTAGAAACAAGACGAGGATCGAGGAGTTTTAGAGATCCGGCAGCCGCATTCCTTGGGTTTGCAAAGGGAGCTTCCCCTTCCGTTTCAAGCTCCTCGTTAAGAGTCTGAAAGACTTTATGAAGCATAAACACTTCACCGCGCACTTCGAGAACATCCGGTGGATGTGTCCCCGTAAGTTCAAGCGGAACACTTCGAATCGTGCGCATATTTGCTGTAATATCATCTCCTCTTCGCCCATCGCCTCGAGTTAACGCTCTAACAAGAATCCCTTTTTCATAACGAACAGAAACAGCCGTTCCATCCATCTTTAGTTCAGCAGAATACGTAATCTCTCTTCTTGGCAAAAGCTTATGGACGCGTTTAATAAAATCTTGAAGCTCTTCCATAGAATACGTATTGGCAAGAGAGAGCATCGGAACAGAATGTTCCACTTGTTTAAATCCTTTTGCAAGCACTTCACCAACCCTTTGAGTTGGAGAATGAGCAACCCTCCATTCAGGATGTCTTTTCTCAATTGCCTCTAATTCTTTAACAAGTTGATCGTATTGATAATCTGAAATGATGGGTTTACATTCAGCAAAATAAAGCTTATCATGATTCTTTATTTCTTCAATGAGTCTTAAATAGTGGTCACAGCTATCTTTCAAATTGCACCTCAAAAATCATCGTTGCAAGGGGAGAAAGTTTAATATTAAACCCTTTCTCGAAGATCTTGTCTATGCAGTTGTTAATTTTTCCACTCCCTCCAAATTCATGTTTATCTGTATTGAAAACCTCTTTTGCATTTTTAATCCCCTCTAAACGTATAAAATACTCAGAGAAAAATTGTGGCGTAAAATTATGAACACACAAAAGAGATGAAGAATTCGACTTGCGCAAATAACTAATGACACAATTATCTTTGTCTGAAAAGTCAACCCACTCAAATCCCTGACTATCAAAATCCTGTTCCCAAAGGGATGAATTACTGTGATAAAAGTGATTGAGCTCTTCAACGAGTTTCTGCATTCCAGAATGTAAAGGAAATCTAAGCAAAGACCACTCTACTTCCACTTTACAATTCCACTCGTTCCACTGTGCGATTTCACCTCCCATAAAAAGAAGCTTTTTGCCCGGTTGACACATCATGTAGCTATAAAGCAAACGTAAATTGGCAAATTTCTGCCAGACATCTCCTGGCATCTTAGATAAGAAACTAGCTTTTCCATGAACGACTTCATCGTGAGATAGAACAAGAAGGAATTTTTCTGAATAAGCGTAAATGAGACCAAATGTAAGGTTATTATGATGATGGTGACGAAATAGTGGGTCTTTATGAAAATAGTAAAGCGTGTCATTCATCCACCCCATATTCCACTTTAAATCGAAACCAAGCCCTCCCCATTCCAAAGGATGGGTAACTCCCACAAAAGAGGTAGACTCTTCAGCACACATCACGATACCGGGGAATTTCTCATGAACCACTGAATTAAGATGTTTAATAAACTCGATTGCTTCAAGATTTTCATGACTACCATACTCGTTCGGAATCCATTCACCGGCTTTTCTACCATAATCAAGATAAAGCATGGATGCCACCGCATCGACTCTAAGCCCATCAATATGCATCTTGTCCATCAAAAAAAGAGCGCTTCCAATTAGAAAGTTTAGAACCTCTTTACGTCCATAATTAAAGATATAGGTATTCCAATGAGGATGAAATCCTTTACGGGGATCTGCATGTTCGTATAGATAGGTACCATCAAATTGCGCTAATGAAAATTCATCTGTAGGAAAATGAGCCGGTACCCAATCTAAAATAACACCAATTCCGTTCTGATGGAAATAATCGACAAAATACTGAAAATCCTCTGGAGAGCCATACCGACTTGTGACAGCATAAAAACCGGTAACTTGATACCCCCAAGATTCATCAAGAGGGTGCTCTGTTATAGGCATCAATTCAACATGA
>DAHVFY010000010.1 GCA_027316765.1 Parachlamydiales bacterium
GGCCCCTCCTGTGATTAGGAAGAGGAGGATGCTAATGAGCGAGGATGCTCCTCTGCCAAGGCGAGAACCTATTCCGTCGACGACGAGCTTGCCTTTCATTTGGGCTTCTTGAGTTAAGGGGATGAAAGCAAGTTCTTTAGTGGCATCAAACAGGGTGTATTTTGCAGATCTTCCGATACAGAAGTGGAGGCTGCCGAGGAGAACAGCGAAATTAAGGGGGGCAGCTGAAGGTAATAGACCTATTTTGCGCAGGTAGATCACGCCAAAGAACGCAAAAGTTGCAAGGACCATGAGGGCAGGTGTGATCAAAGCAGCTCTACTCCATCGACATTTTTGTAAGATATAAGGCGTTAAGATGAGGGCGCTAAATGCGGTTAGGATTCCTGTCCAGAAAGTTAAATTCCCCATGTATTGGCAGTAATCGGAAGGGGCTGGGTATCTTTCTTTGAGAACTTGAAGAAAGATCAGCTCGCCAAGGGCGTAGGAAACGTATTCTGCAACGACGATGAGAAGCAGAGCACTTAAATAGGGAGATTTGCGTAAATAACTAAGGCTTGAGGAAAGGGAGAGAAGTTTTTGAGAAAAAGGTTCTTTTTTTGATGAAGAATCTCGCTGCTGCGGAGCTGGGGAAGCTTTTTTCAGGCGAAGTTTCTTAAAAAGTAAGTTGAAACCAATGAGCGTTAGTACCCCGGAGATCAGCAAAAAGAAAGTTAACAAATAAAGGGAGTGTTGCCAGCGTTGGCTTGAGAGTTGAAAAAAGTTCCAGCTAAATTGTGAGGTGCAAAAAATGGTAATAGGACCTGCCATGATTGCCCCAACGCTACTGCCAAGTAAGAGGGGAGGGTAGAATCTTTTTGCTGTATCCAAAGAAAGATTTTGATTGATAAATCCCCAAAAAATGACGGAGAGAATTGCAACCTTCCATAGTTCTGACATGATGTAAAAAATCATATCGGGCCAGTGGGTAAAGACGACTTTGAACCCTGACAAGCCAAAAAACAACCCGAGTTTGGCTTCTAAAAGTTGATGAATTTCTTCCCGATAGGGATATACCCAATAAGCAAAAATAATGAAGAAGGCGAGAAAGAACGTTACGGTCATCGTAAAAATGAAGCGGGGCGAAAAAATGCGCATGAGTCGAGAGAGTCCCCAAGTGAGCGCGATTGACGCCGGGAATGTGCCGAAAAGTTCAAAATAGGGGATGAATGTGGCGCTACCTCCAGCATCTGCCACAACAAGTGCATTACGTGCACTTCGCAGAATGCTGAAATTTACATTAATGAGGCATACAATAAAAAACATCAGGCCAAAGAGTTTCCACTCGACCTGTTTAACTGGAAAAACTAATTTCTTAAGCACGGGTATATCATCTGTTTGATGCTATTTTAGATTGCTCTTCCCCTTTCCTACAACACAAATAATAGATATATAGTGCTTCCAATTTGTAACTACCGAAAAATCGACTGAGCTGGTAGATTTGGAAGAAGCACAAGTGAGGGAATTTTATGGCACAAGCAGATATTGGATTGATAGGTCTTGCCGTTATGGGGCAAAATTTGATCCTTAATATGAACGATCATGGGTATGTTGTTGCAGCTTTTAACAGAACTGTAGAAAAAGTCGATGCTTTTCTCGCAGGGCCTGCCAAGAATACGCATGTTATCGGTGTTCATAGTCTTGAAGAGCTGTTTAAAGTGCTAAAAAGACCTCGGAAGGTGATGTTTATGGTCAAGGCAGGTCAGGCTGTTGATGATCTGATTGAAGAGTGTCTTCCTTTTTTGGAAAAAGGCGACATCGTAATCGATGGGGGCAATAGTTATTTTCATGATAGTGAAAGACGCTATCGCACTCTTAAAGAAAAGGGGATTCTTTTTGTTGGCGCCGGAATTTCAGGCGGAGAAGAAGGTGCAAGGCATGGTCCTTCCATCATGCCTGGCGGAAACCCTGATGCGTGGCCACTTATTAAACCTGTTTTTCAAGCGATTGCAGCAAAAGCTGAAGAAGATGGTAAGCCTTGTTGCGAATGGGTTGGAGAGGGAGGCGCTGGACACTATGTTAAAATGGTGCATAACGGAATTGAGTATGGGGATATGCAGCTGATTTGCGAGGGATACGATCTTCTCAAACGACATGTGGGCTGTACTGAGAAAGAGTTGCAGGAGATTTTTACAAAATGGAATCACGGCGATTTAAAGAGCTATTTAATTGAAATTACAAGTCAGATTTTTGCTCATAAGGATGTGGATGGAAAGCCATTAATTGACAAAATTCTTGATGTTGCAGGACAGAAGGGAACTGGAAAATGGACGGGAATTGAAGCGCTCGAGCATGGTATTCCTGTTACACTCATTGGCGAAGCAGTTTTTGCACGTTGCCTTTCTTCTTTAAAAGAAGAGAGAGAAAAAGCAAGTACGTTTTATGCTCAACCTGCATACAGTTTTAAAGGAGATAAGCAAAAGTTTATTCAAGAGACAGCAGATGCTCTTTACGGTTCTAAGATTATCAGTTATACGCAGGGTTTTATGCTGATGCGTGCTGCTGCAGCTGTTATGAAATGGAATCTTAATTATGGAGAGATTGCTCTCATGTGGCGAGCTGGATGTATTATTCGCAGCAAGTTTTTGAATGACATTGGAAGTGCTTTTGTTAAGGAGCCGAATCTTGCAAATTTGCTGTTTGATGCTTTTTTCCAGAAGGCGCTTAAATCTGTTTCAGCGGGCTGGAGAGAGGTTGTTTCTGAGGCTGTTCGTTCCGGTATCCCAATGCCTTGTTTTAGTACAGCGCTTGCTTTTTTTGATGGCTACCGCACAGCTCGCCTTCCTGCAAACTTGCTTCAAGCACAGCGCGATTTTTTTGGCGCACATACTTACGAAAGGACAGATGCTGCGCGTGGTAAGTTTTTTCATACCAATTGGACAGGAACTGGCGGCAATGTAACATCCGGTTCTTACAATGTTTAAATTTCTTGGAAGAATTTAAAAATCCCTGTTAGGATCAAGATTAATATTTAAGAATTGTTCGGTTCATTTGTGCTGAATAAAATCCTGTTTTTAATTACTGTTTGTTTTTCTGCGAGCTGTCTAAAAGCGTCTGAACGCGATGCGTTGCCTTCATTATCGGAGATCTCTGAGAGAGCGATCTATTTGGGTATTGGAGGAGTCTTTGAGTCGATCTCTTTGTTGACTGAGTTGAGTTGTAAAATCTCCTGCATTTCTCCTTGGGCATCTACTTTTGGAAAAGAGTGTCATTTATTAAGCACGCTATGTGGAAAGGTAGCGTCTCATTGTTTTTCCTACGCGCTCAAAGAGCGTCGCTCTTCTGCGTTTCAAGATGTTCCTTTTTCCTATCAATCGTGGTACCATAATCAAGCACTGCTTTCCCAAATTCCGGCGTCATCTCAGGAGGATCAGAAACTTCTTCAGTTTTTACAAAAGCGTTGGCTTGCAAAGTCGACGGGCTTTTTCTCATCAGTTATTCACTGGATCTGCCCCTGTTTTGAGATCTTCATGCAGGTACATCCGGAGACGACAAATTCTTATGCAAGAGATCCTTCAAATAAATTGTCTGAGACATATGTAAAGAGTGTGGAAAAATGGAAAAGAGAGCTTTCTCATCCTGAACATTATCCTCTAATTCTGACTCGTCCTTTTGATGTTCGTGATTACCTCCCGGGGTACATCAGTGTGCCTATGAAAGAGAGCGTTGAGGCTGTGTTTAAGAAAATTGTCTTAAACAGTCAAAAATTAGATGCGAAAGTTATCGTTGATTTTACAGATGTTTTACAAGATGTTCCAAATGATCGGCAAAAATGGATAGAAACTTGGGATACATATCGCGTTCAGGTTGTTAGAATTTGTAAAAAGCACAATATAGATCAAAGTCAGATCTTGTGTATTCAAAGAGTTGATGGAAAAGAAGTGGGAGGAATTCGTTTACTTCCTCTTGCAGATTTGGCTGTTGATAAAATTGAGAAACAGCATCAATTTTTGCTAGAATGGATTTCTAAGTTTGGATTTTCAGCGAATAGAGTTGAGTTAGACCGGTGGATTTTTCCATCGGATGATCGTGTTAAAACTTTGGCACAAACCGGTTTCTCAATAAGTAAATTAGAGTCTAAAGAGGAGTTTATTGCTTGTCTGAATGCATTTGAAGATCATTGGCGCTCTAATCGAGTTGAAAAAGTTCTTATGGTGAAAGGAGCATTACAAGTATTAAAGGGCCTTCTTACAAATCTTAGCGAGAAGAATTGGAATCAGGTTACTAATTCCTTAACGCAGTCTTTGATTGTGCAGCTTTCATTCTTGCGAATAAAAGAGCAATTGCAATTTTTAAGCCAAGAAGGGGATGAAACGTCATTTTATGATACAGCCTCTCACATTGAACAGATTCAAGCTAACCTTACTTCTCTTCTTGAGGTTTTTTCTCCTTTTACTCAGGATGATTTTTCTAAGATTTATCCAACTCTTTTGACATCTATTCCTGAGAATTTAAAGCCACGGGTTTTATGTGGTATTCATTCTAATGGAATGATGAGCTTAGCTAGCATTATCAAGGCGGTGGAAAAGACTTTAGGAAGAATGCCTCGAATTTTTTATGGAGAGAACACGTATTTTGAGAATATTAGGGTCGTTGAGTGGGTTTCTAACGCCTCTTCAATGGATGTAGTGACTGAAAAGGATTGGAAAGACTTTGATCTTTTGCTTGTTCAGTTTAATCCTCCGCTTAAGAGAATTGACTTTAAAGTCGACGAATATGGGGTTGAAAAGATTGCTGAAACATTGCGCAAAACATTGGACGCAAGGCAGGGCAATCCGATTACACTTGCTTTAGATTGCACGATTGATTTTATCGATCCCCCTCGAATTGGAGAGTTGCTTGCTGAATTTCAAAAAGAGATCGAGCTAGGAGCTTTAAACGTTATCTGTTATAGAAGTGGAGTAAAATTTGATCTTTTTGGAATGGATAATTATTGCGGCGCTCCTTTTTATATGATTCATAATCAAGATGCAAAATGGGCTGCGTTTAACTCTCTTTTGACAGATCCTGTGTTACAAACGGATCGCTTAAGCCTTAATTGGTTTTGTCTTGTTTATCAAAATGCGGCTCCTCAATTGGAGTTGTATCGAAAGCAGATTTTTGATAATACACGCACTCTTTTAGAAAGAGTACCTCCACGGCTTCTTTATGATAAAAATGCTTACTATCGAATTATTCCCGTTTTACCAGAAGTTGATCCTGCCTTCATTGATATTAAAGTTTTTGGACCTTCACACGGAATAAAGGCGTCTTTGGTAGGAGGGCTTCTTACTATAAAATGTATGGAAGAAAAACATCCGATGTTTTACCGCCCCAGTTTAGGGTTTTATCACCCTAATTTAAGTAGGCTCGATAGCAAAGAGTCTACTACATTTCGATTAACTTTAGGGCTTGATCCTGCGCAGATCGATTTACTCGTCGAGTGCTTCGAAATGATTGATGCACTTAACAACCCTTTTTAATTTCAATTTGCGCATATTTATTTAGGTATTCTTGAACGACGGTAATATAAGTAGCATGACTCCAAGTTAATGGGGAGACCGATAGCGGTTCTTGAGTATTGGGATTGATTTGTTCTGCTAGAACACCGCTTGGTAAAGCATGATCTGCAACCCACTGTAAGATGCTAAGAGGTTTTTCCAGGTCTTTTTTTTCTTTTGCGACTGCGATGTAGTACTGGGCAAGCCAAAGTGTTGTGATAAACCAAGGATTACCAGGACCTGTACTATCTACGCGGTAGTAGGAGTCATTTTCGTAACGCGCAACTCCTCCGGAAGGATTACACCATAATTTTGTGCTAATTTGATCCATCGTGTTTTTTACTTTTTCATCATCTGGTAAATAGGCTCCAAAGGCGAAAGTGCCATATAAACTCGCATCGATTGTTGGATCAACTTGTACAGAACCATCTCGATTGAAATTGATCATTCTTGCAAATCGTTTTTCATTTTCTAGATAAAGATAGCGATCCATTCCATCTCGCATTTTTTGAGCCCCTTTACGGTATTCATCAGCAAGTTCTTTTTCTCCGAATGCTTCAGTAAAATTTGCAGAAGCAATTAACCCTCCAATGACAGTTGATACGGTGAAAGTTAAAATTCCCTGTCTTTCTTCCCAAAGATCATAACTTGGTAGAGGTAGTCCCGTTTTCTCATCGCGGTAGTTCATCATGAAATCCGCAGAACGTTTGATCAGTGTTTTGTAAAGAGGTTTTATAAATTCAATATCTCTAAAGATTAGATAGTGTTTCCACAGTGCCCAAATCACAAGCGCTGTTTCATCTTCTTGAATGGGAAGTTGTGGTTTTTTTTCCTTAAGCCACGGATGCCAAGAGCTCGCAAGAGACCCTGTTGGGGTATATTTGTGAAGAAAATATCCTTTTTTTTCGATTACTTTGTTGCAAAAGTTGTAAAAATCGATGGTAATTCCATATCCCGCCAAATCTAAAGCATAAGCCGTTAATGCTCCATCGCGTGGCCACATGTAGCTATAAGTGTCTCGGTTGAAATACATGACATCAGAATCATTTGCAGAGATAATGCTTCCACAGTTATTAATCTGTGTTCTGGCAATAAGAAGACTTTTCTTATATAGCCAAACTATTCTGTCAGGGAGAGAAGTTGTTTTTAACGGCTCCTTATTTACCCATAATTTCCAATAATTTAATGTTCTATTGAGAAATAATTCTGGTCCCTTTTTTTTCACAATTTCGTTAAGCGTTTTGACCTCTTCCCACTGCGTGCCAACACAGATCCAATAAAAGCAGGTTTGTTTTTCCTTTGGCTTCAGCTTTAGAGTGATTCCAATCACAGAATCAACAGATCCTTGTGCAATGGGATTTTCGCTTAAAATTCCATCTTCTGCATCCTTCCAGGTGCCTTCGAAAGCTCCTGTTTGTTTATTACCTGTTGCAAATGTTTCGATTCCATATTTACTGTTTGCATAGACATTTATTAGAAAATATCTTTCTTGCTTATAATGTAAAAGAGAGTTGTTTTCCGGTCTAAACTCTGCTGTATCGCCGATTTCATTGCCATAGATATGAAAGTCTTGAGCTAAAAACAAACGCACCTCTTTTTCTCTGTCGGACATATTTTCAATAATGAGTTTTTTGAGGTAGAGATTTTCGTGAAAATCGACCATGTCGTTTGCAAAAATGCGAAGATTTTGAGAGGGATTGGAAAGTTCGACGTTTGTAATGAGCGAATCATCTAAATATTCTTTTCGAAGCTGCCAACCTTCTGGAATCCAGCTAAACTGCCCATCTGTAAAGACGCCAAAACGAAAAGGTTCGCCCTTTGTATGATTTTCTTCTCCGACGTGGGGGAAATAAAATTCGCGAAGACGATAATCCTTATCGAAGGCAACTAAGATATTTCCATTTCCAATGGGGAGATCTCTTGGCATGCGTCCTCTTATAGTTTTTGAGCAAGATGTAAAGCTTCGCTTTTTGCAATTTCGAGTTTTTGTTTTTGAATTTCCTCTCCTATGTCCATGGGTTCTGCCTTAAGAAATGTGATGTCGGTAATGCCTACAAAGTTGAAAATCGTCTTCAAATAAGGTTCTTGAAAGTCAAAAGCTTGCATTTCTCTAGATTCATATTGTCCACCTCGGGTGCAGGTGACTACCATTTTTTTGTTTTTTACAAGACCCTCTACACCATGCTCTGTATAGCGAAATAAATATTTCGGCTGCACAATGAGATCGATGTATTGCTTAAGTGTATAAGGGATGCTGAAGTTCCACATGGGAGTACTGATGAGATAAATATCAGCTAATAAAAAGCGCTCAATGTGTTGGATAATTTCTTCCCAAGCTTCTCTGAGTTCTCCGTAGAGCTCTTTTCCTAATAAGAGCGCGTACTTACCATCTACTCTTTTCATTGTCAGGGAAGGGATTTCCTCCTTAGAAAGATTGAGCTCATCAAAGACCCAATCAGAGTGCTTTTTTCTAAAAGTGTCTAAGAACACTTCGCTTATCTGAAGCGTGCGCGATTCTTCTTCACGTGGTGATGCAATGATATGAAGCAATCTACCCATGCTTTCTTCTCCCTTTTTATTTCTTATACCTATTGCTGCCAAATACAAGCATGTTAAAAAATTGACATAGTGCTACTTGCTCAACGTGCGTCTCATGGATAGCACGTTGGATTATTTAGAAAAGTTTTTGAAGAATAAGTAGTAGGGGAGGCTGTCTAGATAGACTTTTTCACATTCTTTACGGTCGTTGAGGTCTTTGACTTCAGAGAATGTTGGATTTCCCAAGTCATCGATATCGTAGGTTCTCAAAGGGTTAAATTGCGAGCTCTGAATCGCATCTCCATGCCAGTGCTGAGTTAGATCCGTTCTTTTACTTTCATGCCATTCTTCATGTCCATTAAAATCTTTTCCTAAACTTTGCCAAGAAAGGGCTTTTTCTTCAAAAGGGATTTTCACGTAATCACAAAATGTTTTTACGACATTTTCAGGTTCGGAGGCAAGTTCTTCAGAAAAAAGAATAAGAGGTTTTCTGGATCCATTTTGTGCAATTTTTTGAAAAATTTCATAAGCCGCTTTATATCCGATAGCCGTATGAAAGTCTTCAACGATTGAACCGATTTTATTGTAGAGAGAAATCGTTGTATGATGGGGATTGCGTAGTAGAAATACAAAATAAACGTTGGGATTTTTAATAAGTTCCTCATCTAGAAAATCTTTGAGTAAAAAACTCATTTCCTTGATAAAGACGTTTGAGTTTTCTTTAGCAATTGTTTCTTTGATTTCTTTAAATGATTGAAAAGTTCCTTCTCTAAACCAATCGTGAGAAAAGGTGAGATTATTGGCCTTATGATAGAGTGTAAGAGTGGGCTCGTGATAGATTTTGAAGTCACCTCGGGCTTCGATCATTCGTAAGAAACCGACAGATAAAGATCTGGGTGGGGAGATTAAGAAGACAATTTTTTGAGGTTCTTCACCTAAGATGCATAAATTAGAGAGGAGACAAATTGTAAAGATGATGATTCGTTGGTAACGCATATTTATTTCCAGGTTTGAATTATTCGCTGGCGCGCAGGACTTCCATGAAGGCGGATTGAGGGATGTTGACCTTGCCGATCTCTTTCATTTTCTTTTTGCCCTTTTTCTGCTTTTCCCAGAGTTTGCGCTTACGGGTGATATCGCCGCCATAGCATTTAGCAGTGACGTTTTTGGTGATGGCGCGGATTGTTTCGCGAGCAACGATTTTGCCGCCAATGGCTGCTTGAACGGGCACTTTAAATTGTTGCATGGGGATCACTTCGATCAGCTTTTGACAGATGGCGCGTCCTTTGCCTTCCGCTTTTGTGCGGTGGATCATGCAGGAGAAGGCATCGACAGGTTCATCATTAACGCGGATTTCAAGTTTAATGATATCTCCCTTAGCGTAGCTATCAAATTCGTAATCAAAGGAGCCGTAACCGCGAGTGATCGACTTGAGTTTATCATTAAAGTCGGTAATGATTTCGTTTAAAGGAATACGGTAGGTAAGAAGCAGTCTTTTTGCATCGATTGTTTCAGTTTTGTCGAGGATGCCTCGCTTATCCATGCAAAGGCTCATGAGCGCGCCTAGATAGTCGGAGGGGACCATAACATGGCACTTCACCCATGGCTCTTCGACGAAGTCAATGAGCGCAGGATCGGGGAAGTGCGCGACGTTATCAATTTCAACGAGATTTCCATCTCTAAGATGGAATTTGTAGACAACGCTTGGTGCTGTTGTAATAATGTCGAGATCAAATTCTCTTTGCAGTCTTTCGAATACGATCTCTAGATGAAGTAATCCTAAGAATCCGCAACGGAATCCAAATCCAAGTGCTAAGTTACTTTCTTGTTCTACATAAAGAGCAGAATCATTGAGTTGAAGTTTCGTTAAAGCGTCGCGTACTGTTTCAAAATCTGAAGAATCAACAGGGTAAATTCCCGCGAAGACAACCGGATTAATGACACGAAAGCCGGGGAGCGCATCGCGCGCGGGATGTTTTACTTCGGTGACGGTATCGCCAATCTTGACATCTGCTGTTTTTTTGATATTTGCAATGACATAACCCACTTCGCCGGGACGGAGAATTTCAATAGGAACAGCTTCTGGAGAGAAGATCCCAACTTCGAGCACTTCAAAGGTTTTGTCTGTTGCCATCATTTTAATCAGAGACTTTTTAGCGATGGTACCACTGATGATTCGGACGTAGACCATGACGCCCCGATAGGTGTCGTAGTGAGAGTCGAAAACAAGGGCGCGTAAAATCTCATCTTCAGGCTCGTTAGGATGAGGAACGTCAATTAAGATTCTTTCTAAAATTTCTTTTACTCCAACACCTGTTTTTGCAGATGCAAGAACTGCATTTGAAGTATCAAGGCCGATGACATCTTCGATTTGCTGTTTGACTCCTTCGATATCAGCAGAGGGAAGGTCAATTTTGTTCAGGATGGGGACGATTTCGAGGTTTCTTTCGAGGGCTAAATGGACATTTGCAAGACTTTGGGCCTGGACGCCTTGAACGGCATCGACGACGAGAAGAGCGCCCTCACAGGCAGAAAGAGACCGAGAGACCTCATAAGAGAAGTCGACGTGTCCTGGGGTATCAATGAAGTTGATCTGATAGATGGAACCATCATCTGCTTCATAGATCATCGTCACGGGATGGGCTTTAATTGTGATGCCGCGTTCCCGTTCTAGATCCATCGCATCGAGCACTTGCTCTTGCATCTCTCTTGAGGAAATAGTCTTGGTTAATTCAAGACGGCGGTCGGCAATGGTGGATTTACCGTGATCGATGTGCGCAATGATAGAAAAATTGCGGATATACCGGATATCGTACTTAAATCTAGATGGTGGCATGCCACAAGTTTAAGGCGAATCAAGATTAAAAATCAATCATTCCGGTCATGAAGGTAGTCGCGTGTAGTGGATAAGTCTTGCATGACGGAGTTGTTGTATAGCTTTATCCTTTTCCATTAAAGTTACCTTTTCGTCATCAACTTCATACCATTGTCCGCTAATCTTGCGCGCGCAAATATAGTGGCCATATTTGGGAGTAGAGCCAATGTGTCTTACGAAATAGTCGCATTCGTATTGTGCATTAACATTGCTTAGGTTGAGAGTGTCTATTGTTCCTAACAGCTTCTTTGTGATTTTCTTTTCTTTGGGATCGTATTCGTCTTGTTTTTTCGCTTGATTAATTATGTAATAAGGCGCTGTATCAACCAGGATTTCATCTGGGACGATGTTAAACTGATTCTTTTCTGAGTTGCGAAAAAGAGCTGTGCGAAAGAGTGTAAGAAAATTTTCTTCTATATCGTCAGGATTGCGTTGTAGCGAGAGATAAGGAAGAGTTTCTATGACGGTGTCTCCGTCAGATGCGATGCGTTTGATTTGAAGCCCTGGTGGACTTAGTTCAGGATGATGCTGTTGAACGTAATTGAAGAGTAGATTAAGGATGAGTATCGTATCTTCTTGTTCATTTCGGTGCCAGCCATAGCCGGGATTGATGATGTGTAAAAACATTCTTACATTATGGGAGTAGGCTTTATTGACTGGTTTATGTTCTTCGTTAGCTTTGTCGTAGGCTTCAAAAAAATTTTCGCAAGCAGGGATGGTTGAAAGCGCTGCTCGCCAGGATGGAATTTGGGCTGCACCCCCAAGAGTTGCATTAAAGCAACAGTCATTTGCTTTGTTATTGATGCCAGCAAGAGGGAAGTTAGAGGGGTATCTAACGGTGCGATGGCGATGGGAGCTTTTAGAAGGTTTTTTAGAGTTTTCTTTATAAAAGCAGGAGGAGATGTATTTAAAAATTGAAGAAATAAGAGAGGACAGCCAGCCCAAGCAAGAGGAATTGGATGAATATAAAGTATCTTTTTGACAGCGGTTAGAATGTCGCTTCTCAGGGAGTTGAGTCGCCTGTAAGGACTGATAAACGGGTGAAGTATTGAATAATGGATCAATTTTCATGTCGCAATTATAACAAAAGGCCCCTTTTATACAAAGGGGCCTTTTGATTGACGAAACTAATTAAAAAATAATTTAATTAGTAGGTTCTGGCTGCGCCGTCGCTTTAACAGTTGTTGCTTCGACTGGAGCTTCTTGTCTTTCGCTCTCTTTTTCTGCATTGAGCTTGTTGAACTGCTTACTTAGGTATTTAGCAGAAATAAGCCATGCAAAAATGATAAAGAAAAGAATTCCTGCAACATAAGGTGTGATTGCAGCAATAGATCCTAGGGAGACAATCAGAGCTTGGTTAATGAAAGCTCCTCCTGATTTCCCAAGACGTGCACCAACGACGTCGATTGCCGCTTTTCCTTTTACTTTCGACTCTTGATCAAGAGGAATATATGCCATTTCCTTTGTTGGATCAAAGAGAGAGTATTTCGACGACTTGCTCATGATATTTTGAGCTGCGCCGAAAAGAACAGCGAGCAAAAGAGGTGTTGATCCAAACATTGCAATGAATGCTGTTAAAGAGTCTCTAAAGATCACAAAAGAGAAGAAGCCTACACCTGTTACTAAAAGAACGATTGGTGTGATTTGTGCTCCAACTCCCCATCCAAAACGACGGATGACGTTACCGCCTACAAAGAGCATCATTAAAATGGTCATTGCGCCCGTAATTGTGGAGAAGTAGCCCATGAAAGCGCTATATTCATTTGGGTTGGGATATTGAAGTTTGAGCTGGTTTTTCCACGTTACTTCGACAAGCTGTATGGAAACGCCGTAAGCGATGACAAGAACTGCTAGAGAAAGGATATATTTGGAGCGTAAGAGGTAAGCAAAGCTTTCCTTGAGAGACATCTTCGGCTTTTCTTTTTTGCTCTTTTTCACTTCGCTTGAATCGTAGAATCTAGTATCAGTCAAAACATTTTTGTTAATCCACCAGTAGATTCCCATGATAGCGAGTCCTGAGAGAACAACAAAGCCGAGCATGTAGTTAAGGGAGACTCCCCATGCATCTACGCCAGCTGGAAGTTTACTGCGGATGTTGGAGAAATAAACAATTGTTGGACCTGAAACAAGCATTGCAATGTTTGCTCCGATTCCAAAAAGAGCATAAAAACGTTTAGATTCAGAGACTTTAGTAATGTCATTAGCAAAGCCCCAAAAGAGTAAGGAGAGAGCAACGCTTCCCCAGAGTTCTGACATAATATAGAAGAGGGCATATGTCCAGTTTTGAAGAAGAGCGACCATGCCGCTTAGGCCCTCTGGTAAAATTCCTCTTAAAGTAACGCATAGCGCATCTGGGTGAAGAGCTTCTCTACAAGGATAGAGTACGAGCGCAAAGAATCCAAAGAAACCAAGAAACACAGAAATTGTTGTATAAAAAAGTCTTGGTTTACTTAGGGCGTTACTCATTTTCGCGTAAATGAGCATAAAGATAATGGCAGCTGGCAATACTCCCCATAATTTTAGAAAGGGAATTGCTTCAGCGCCTGAACCTGGTGCGGTGACGATTAAAGCGTCTTTTGTATCTCTTAAAATAGTGTAATTAAAATTGATGAAAAAAAAGAGAAAGAACATAGGCAGGAGTTTTTTTAACTCGAACCCGTGGACCGGCCAGAAAAACGACCTCCACTTACCAAATTCAGGTTGTGTAGTTTGAGACATTTTGTATCCTCTTAGACTTAAAGTTCAATAAACAGCATTAGCGATTGTAAGCTTTTTTAGATAAAAATCAACGCAAAACCACTTTTGACCCCCAAATAATTATAAAAGAATTGGGGCTGTCAAAAGTGGTTTTTACTAGTTCACTAGCTTTTAGCGAAAAGATGGAAGTGTTTCGCTTGCGAACGAAGCCACAGCTTGTTGAGCGTTAATTGCTTCAACATAAGCATTCCAAAGTTCTTGTTCAACTTTACCATGACGGATAGAGACGATCAATTCTCGTTTGCAAGTAGCAAGAGATTTTTTTGGGCTTAGAACAGAAATCATTTCTTTATCGCCAGCAAGACGTGCGATATTGAGCATTCTTTCGAGTTGCGTGCGAGTAAATGTATATTGGTCACGACGTTTGCGCGAGCCTCTTGCAGCACGTTGTTTAGGAGGAACAGAAGATGGTTTGTCTGAATTGATGATAAATTTTTCAATGAGTGAGCTTAATTCAGCTGGTTGTTTTGTTTTCATTTTACGTAAAGTAAAATGGTGCATATAGCCACCAGATGACATTGGTAAATAACGGCAAAGGTCATTTTCTTTTTTTCCGGCAACTTTTTTTATTGCACGGCTTATTACTTCTTCAACTTCTTTAAGGCTCATTTGATTGTTTTCCATATATAAAGTTCCTGTTCTTGTTTGTTACTAATTCTATTGTACTCTATTCAGTAAGGAGTGTTTCCTACATGATGAGAGTTTTTTTCGTCTGCAATTATCGGATTTTATGTGATTGAGATATTTTCGGCAACAAATTATGTTTTCTATTTAAAACGAAGGATGAAATAAATTTTTTTTGAGAGGTGGTATGGCTTGTGTTATCGGTGTAGTTGCTGGAAAAGGAGGAGTTGGTAAATCAACAATTTCTGTTAATCTGGCGCTTGCATTAAAAAAAATTGGATTAAAAATTGGATTAATAGATGCAGATATTTATGGTCCGTCGCTGCGTAAAATGATGCGTTGTGATAGACTGCCTTCGCAGAATCCCGAGTCTTCCGAACGAATTATACCTGCTGAATCGCTTGGAATTAAAGTAGTATCCATGGGTTTTTTTGTTCCTGAAAGGGAAGCGGCTGTTGTTCGTGCTCCAATTGCAAATGATATTATTGGACAATTTCTTCATCGGGTTGATTGGGGAGAACTTGATTATTTAATTATTGATTTTCCACCCGGGACGGGAGATATTCAATTGACGTTGATGCAGCAGGGAAAGTTAGATGGCGCTTTAATTGTCACAACGCCACAGGAATTAGCTCTTCTTGATGTGCGCAAAGCTGTACGAATGCTCATTCAATTGGGTGTGCCAATTCTTGGAGTTATAGAGAATATGAGTCATTTCCTTGGTCAGTATCCATTTGGCAAAGGGGGAGGCGCCGTCCTTGCTGCAGAATTAAGTGTGCCGCTTCTTGGCGAAGTGCCTTTGGATCCTTTGCTTTGCCGGTGTGCGGATGAGGGAATATCAATTTTTGATGTTGAGGAAAAGAGTGCAGTAGTAGCAATATTTGACCAGGTCGCAATGCAGGTACTTGAAATGAAAAGAGAAGAGGAGGAGATTAAGGATGTTTATTTACTTAATGAGAAGTTTCTTTCTCTTTCCTGGAAAGATGGCTTAGAACGCACGTACCCTCTTTCTTTCATTCAAGAGCATTGTCCTTGTGTGCGCTGTAGATCTCAAAAAAATAAATATGAAGACGTTAAAGCATCGCGTATAGAAATCATGGGTCGTTATGGAGTAAAGCTTCAATTTTCTGTGGGATGCTCTTTTGGAATTTATCCATTTTCTCTTTTAAGAAGGTTTTAAATAATGCGTATAATAATTTGTTCGGTTTTATCTCTTTTTTTAGCCGCTTGCTCTTCTTCGAGCATGACGTCCTCGTGGGGAAAAGAGTCTGGAAAAATAAAAGTACTGTCTACGACTGCTATGATTGATGATCTTGTGTCCCAGGTCGGCGGAGATTATGTGGATCATATCACTCTTATTTCCGGAGAGCTTGATCCTCATAGCTATGAGCTTGTTAAAGGGGATGATGAAAAAATTGCTGAGGCGCATCTTCTTGTTTCTAATGGTCTTGGATTAGAGCATGGGGCGAGTTTGCGTTACTGGCTTGAAAAACACCCCTTCGCGCTTAGTGTCGGCGACGAAATTCAGAGAAGTTTCCCGGAGCTTATTTTAAGGGTAGACGGTGAACTTGATCCTCATGTTTGGATGGATATCTCCTTATGGTCAAATGCGATCGAACCGATTGTTCAGGCGCTTTCTAAATTGGATCCGGAACATGCTTCTTTTTACAGAGAAAATGGCGCTGAGACGTTCAAAAAAATGCAGCACACGCATGCAAAAATTGTGAATCTATTTAAGGGCATTCCAGCAGAACGTCGTTTTCTTGTCACAAGTCATGATGCTTTTAATTATTTTACTCGATCTTATTTAGCAGAAGATGGGGAAGAAGACTGGAGTCTGCGATTTGCAGCACCTGAGGGGCTGGCCCCCGATGGACAGCTGAGCTCAAGTGATATTCAACGGATTATTGACCACTTATGTGAGTACAAGATTGGTGTTGTTTTTTCTGAGTCAAACGTTTCGAAGGACTCTTTGCGAAAAATTATATCGGCATGCTTAGAAAAGGGGCATCCGGTTAGAATTTCGAGTGAAGTTCTTTATGGAGATGCAATGGGAGGTCAAGGCTCTCATGCAGACACCTATTTAGATATGATTGAACATAACGCGTCTGTGATTTTACGCGATTGGGGTTATGTGAATGAGTGAGAAATATGCTGTTGAAGTGGAACAGTTAACTGTGAACTATGGACAGACACCGGTGCTTTGGGATGTGTGTTTTGCCGTTCCTCAAGGAAAGCTTGTTGGGATTATAGGTCCTAATGGAGCTGGAAAGAGTACGCTTTTAAAAGCAATGTTGGGATTTGTTAAACCTTTATCGGGAAAGGTCTCTTTTTTTTCTGAGCCTTTAAAAAAAATGTTCAAGAAAATTGCCTATGTTCCCCAAAGAAGTTCTGTTGATTGGGATTTCCCGATCACCGCATTAGATCTTGTTTTAATGGGTAGATATGGAAAGCTGGGAGTTTTGAAATGGCCGCGTGCTGCAGATAAAGAAGCTGCACGCAACGCCTTAAATCTTGTAGGCATGCTGCCATTTGCAGATCGGCAGATTGGTCAGTTATCAGGAGGGCAGCAGCAGCGTATTTTCATTGCGCGCGCATTACTTCAAGATGCAGATATTTATTTTATGGATGAGCCTTTTGCGGGAGTTGATATGGCCACTGAGCAGGCGATCATTTCTTTACTTGATCAATTGAAAATGCAGGGTAAAACTCTATTTGTTGTTCATCATGATCTCAATAGTGTTGATCGTTATTTTGATTGGGTCATTTTGCTTAATACAGGACTTGTCGCAATAGGTGCTGTATCTGAGGTGTTTCATGCTGAAAATATTGAGCGTGCCTACGGAAAAAGTGCGCATCTTTTGGATGAAGTGGCAAAACTCTCTCAGAGCAAGACGACAGGACTTAGGAAATGATTGGAATTTTACCACTTAATTATTTTACAGATCCTGTTTTGCGAGCTCCCACTATTGGCAGTATGCTGATGTGTTTTGCAGCATCGCTGATCGGCGTCATCGCCGTTCTTCGCAAGCGCTCACTTTTAGGGGAAACGCTCTCTCATGCATCGTATCCGGGTGTCGTTATAAGCGCAATTGTTGCAGCTTCTTTTTTTCCAAGTTCTGAAGAGGGGTTGGCTTTTGCTGTATTAATTGGGGCTCTTTGCTTTGCTTTACTCGGTCTTTTTTGTCTGCACAAGCTACAGGCGAATTTTAAAGTACAAAGTGATGCCGCTCTTTGTTTAGTTCTCTCTGTTTTTTTAGGAGTTGGTGTGTTAATTGCGAGTCGAATTCAGTTAACACATGCGCTTTGGTATCGACAGATTCAAATTTATTTATATGGTCAAGTGGCGACTATGACGGATGTTCACATCTGGATTTATAGCGCACTTTCATTTGCTGTTCTTGTTGTGTTTATTCTCTTGTATCGACAGATTGAAATGATTAATTTTGATCGGGATTTTGCAAAAAGTATGGGGATTCAAGTAAGTCTTGTAGATGGAATCTTATATTTGCTTTTAGGTCTTGCGATTGTAATTGGAATTCGAAGTGTCGGTGTTGTTCTGATGTCGGGGATGTTAATAGCGCCAGCTGTTGCAGCGCGCCAATTTACGAATCGTTTGCATCTGGTATTTTTTTTGGCGGGAATTTTTGGTGCCGCGTCTGGTTTTCTCGGGAATTATTTTTCTGTTGAAATTCCTCAAATGGTTAACGATAAGTTTTCGTTGCCAACGGGTCCTATGATTATTTTAAGCGCTTCTTTTATCTGCATCGCCGCTCTTTTATTTGCACCAAGAAGAGGGCTTTTGAGTAGGACGTTTTCTGCGATTTATTTTCGAGATCATTGTCAGCTTGAGAATATTTTAAAAGCATTTTGGAAAAAGGGAGAGGAGAGTGTGCTCTCTTTGCGAGAAATTGCACGGCTGCAAGGGGGTTCTTCTTGTGCTATTTGGGTGAGGTTATCTCGCTTAACATTTCAAGGATGGCTTGAAGGGGCAGGCTTTGGTTTATACCGATTAACAAAAGATGGCAAAAAAAGAGCGCGTCGAATTGTACGTCTCCATAGACTTTGGGAAGTTTACCTTGTGTATCTGGGGCGCGGAATAGACAAGGTGCACCACAGTGCTGAAGAAATGGAGCATATTCTTACTCCTGAATTAGAAAAGGAGTTGACGGATCTTCTTCAAGATCCTCAATCAGACCCCCATTCCCAACCGATCCCCTCAAAAGACGAACATTAACTCTTTTGTAATGAACGAGTTTTAAAAATGTTATATCTTTTCTAGTTTTTAATTGAATTAAATTAAAACAGTTATTATAATTAATATATTAATTTTGTAATAATTTAAAATTATTAATAATTGGAGTTTTTATGAGTATCGATGGTGTTGCGCGTGAATATTTATATGAAGGAGATCGGTTTACGAATCAATCTATTCCTCTTCTTTATAAAAAATCTTCAAATTATTTCACGTTTCCTTATGAAGATACAAATTTATTGATTTTTTGGCTTCACGTTGTACCGCAAGAGATTCAAAAGCGACTTCAAGGGGAATTGAGTTGTGAAAATATTAGAAATTTTCTTGATGCAAGACAAATTTCTATCAAAAACATCGAGCTTACTTCGGGAACTGTCACTTTGCATGAGTTGCCAAGAGAAATATGCCAGCTTGATCCGTCTACAATTAAAATGAGTGGATGCGGTATGAAAAATGTAGCATGGAATATGAGTCAGCTTAAAAATTTACAAAAATTGGATCTTAGCCATAATCGGCTCGTTGCAATTCCAAGAGGATTGGAGATGATGAAGCAGCAAAAAATAGTCGTTGACTTGAGCCATAACCCCATTAAAAATTATCCAGAGAAGATTGGTGATTTGATCCACTATAATCAGATTGAGTTTAGAGGGAAAGAGGGGCTTTACATGTCTGAAAATCTTTATTGTAAAACGCTTCAAGAAAATATAGGGTTTTAGTGCTGGAATTTTCAATCGATAGTAGGTAGAATGGGGGTTTTCTTTGATGTGAGATTGTGAAGTGAACCCATATTCCGGCAGTGATTTTTTTACATTTTTTGTTGTTCTTTTTCATAGAATTGGGCTTTTTTTGAAGGGTGAGCTTGGACTTGCAAAACTTGCTTCAGATGAAGTTCAGTTAATTGTAATCGGGCTTGTTGCTGTGTCATCGGCTCTTGTTGGCACATTTCTTGTTCTTAAGAAAATGACAATGCTTGCCAATTCTCTTTCGCATACGATCTTAGTTGGGATTGTAGTTTCGTATTTGATTCTGTTGCCTTTTTCCTCGGAAGGAGGGATGTTAAGCGTGCGCACATTTTTTATTGCGGCACTCGTAACAGGTCTTATAACAACTGTTCTTACGCAACTTTTAACGCATATTTTTCGATTGCAGGAAGACGCAAGTATTGGGATTGTATTTTCTACACTGTTCGCTCTTGGAGTGGTGCTCGTTACACTTTTTACACGTAATACTCACCTTGGAGTGGAAGCGATCATGGGGAATGCAGATGCATTGCATCCCAACGATATTAATATGGTACTGTGGATTGCTTGTGGTAACATTTTATGTTTTATTCTTTTTTATAAAGAGTTTCAAATTGCAGCATTTGATGCACCTCTTGCAAAAGCGCTTGGGTGTGCACCTGCACTTTTTACTTATTTCTTGATGGTGCAGACGGCTGCGACTGCAATTGGTGCTTTTCGGTCGGTTGGTGTGCTTCTTGTCTTGGCTTTTATCGTAGGTCCCGTTCTTAGTGCCCGTCTTTTTGTTAAACGATTGCCTACGCTTTTATGGTTAGCGTGCTCTCTTGGGGTGTTCTCTGTTATAATTGGAGTGGCGCTTTCAAGGCATTTTTTGACAGTTCATGGAGCAGCCCTTTCTACGGGAGGGCTTGTTGTTACAATCATAGCTCTTGTCTATCTACTCTTATTAGTGGTAAAATCCCGAATTATACGCAATGTTGTAAGGAAAATATGGGCTTAATTTATCTTGTTTTAGCAGCTTTTGGTTTAGGATTTCTTATATTCATTCACGAGCTTGGGCATTATTTTGTTGCAAGATGGCGTGGAATGAAAGTTGAAGCATTTGGCATAGGCTTTGGAAAACCGATTCGCACGTGGGAGCATAAGGGAGTAAAGTGGAATCTCTGCTGGTTACCGTTTGGAGGCTATGTCAAAATTGCCGGAATGGAGAAGCAAGGGGATTTAGAGCCGCATGAGATTAAAGAGGGTTTTTTCTCAAAGACTCCTTGGGCGCGTATTCAGGTACTCGTTGCAGGCCCGCTTGTAAACATTGTTTTTTCATTCTTAGCGTTTACTGCTATTTGGTTAGCAGGGGGAAGACTTAAGCCATTTGCTGAGTTCACTCACAGAATCGGTTGGGTCGATGCAGATTCTAAACTCTATGCGCAGGGAATTCGGCCGGGTGATGAGATTGTGAGTTATGATGGGGCTGGTTTTAAAGGGTTTAATGATCTTCTCTATGCTTCTTTTCTCGATAATAAACCGGGGGATCTTAAAGGATTTGAAATTGATTATTGGACAGAGACAAAACGTCCTTTTGATTTTATTATTGATCCTACTCAAGACTTGAAAGGGATGAATCCCAAATTGCATGTTTTAGGAATTCTTGCGCCCGCAGGGTATCTTATTTTTGATAAATATTTTGATGGCTCTCCTATGGCAGGGAGCGGTATTCAGAAAGGTGATAGAATTTTTTGGGTCGATGGACAGCTTGTTTTCTCTCAAATTCAGATGATGCAGGTGATTAATGAGCCGCGAGCGCTGCTTACTGTGCAAAGAAAAGACAAGATTTTTTTAAGTCGCATTCCTCGTCTTCAGATTCGCGACTTGAGAATTAGTGATTTGACGAAAGCAGAGCTTATCGATTGGCAGCATGAAGCGGGGCTTTCAAGTAAGATCGATGATCTTTATTTTGTCCCTTATAACATGAATAGCAGTGGTGTGATCTCTTCTGCTTTTTCCTATATGGGAGAAGACTCGGAAGAGCGTATCTTTGAATCAACGCCAAGATCTCATTTTGATATTCCTTTAAGAGCTGGGGATCAAATTCTCGCTGTTGACGGAGCTCCTATAAAGTCGACTTTTGATCTCATGCAGAAATTGCAAGATAGACGCGTGCATATTGTTGTGCAGAGAGAGCCGACTCGTGCAAGACCTTTGTGGAAGGATGCTGATAGTCAATTTGATTCTCATATTGATTGGGATGCTCTTCAGAGAATGGTATTTTCGATCGGTACGGGCAAGTCAATTGAAGAAGTGGGTAATCTCGTGCTTTTACAACCTGTAACTCCAAAGCCTTTATATGTCTTTGGTCAAGACCCCGATAAAATAGCATGGTACCAAGATCGTTTGAAAGATGCTAAAGAGCAGATTGAAGCGATTAAAGATAAAGAGCTGCGAGCACTTGCTGAAAAAGAACTGCAAGATCAAGGTCATCAATTAAAACTTGGCATTACTTTGCTTGATCGTGGTGTGATTTATAATCCGCCTCCAACAACATTGTTTTATGATGTCTTTCGAGATACGGGACGTACGCTGAAGGCACTTGTAACGGGGTATCTTAACCCAAAATTGTTGCAAGGGCCCATTGGAATTGTGCAAGTGATTCAATATGGTTGGTCAGTTGGCATTAAAGAGGCGATTTATTGGATGGGGATGATCTCACTAAATCTCGGCATTTTGAATCTTTTACCGATTCCGATGTTAGATGGTGGTTATATTTGTTTTTCTTTGATCGAAGTTATCAGGAAAAAACCGATGAAGTCAAAAACAATGGAGCGGTTAATAGTGCCTTTCCTTGTAGTGATCATTGCTTTTTTTATTTATGTCACTTATAACGATCTTAGCCGTCTGTTCCATCGTTTTTTTTAAGCCTAATTGAAAAGCCTTGAGCTTGTTTTAGAGCTCAAGGCTTTTTTTGTGGGTTATTTGTTGTCGTCAATGATTTCAACGTCAGCATCTTCGATGTCAGGTTTGCCACCATCTTGATGAGGAGGTGGAGGAGCACCTGCTGCGCCGTGTGCGCCAGCTTGCGCTTGCATTGCTTCGCCAATTTTTTGCATGTGGTGGTTCAGATCATCTGTTGCCTTTTTAATGACATCATAGTCTGTTCCTTCCAAGGCTTTTTTCACAGTGTCGATTTTAGCTTGAATCTCGCTTGCAATTTCAGCTGGGATTTTGTCTTTATATTCATCGAGTGATTTTTGTGCGCGGAAGGCAAGAGAATCTGCTTCGTTGCGCGTTTCCACTTCTTCTTTGCGTTTGCGATCTTCTTCAGCATGTTCTTCTGCATCTTTAAGCATGCGTTTGATCTCATTTTCGTCTAAGCCGGACTTAGCTTCAATTTTGATCTTTTGCTGCTTGCCACTTTGGTTGTCTTTTGCAGAAACATGAAGAATGCCGTCTGCATCGATATCAAAAGCAACTTCGATCTGTGGGACACCTCGTGGTGCGGGAGGGATGTCTGTGAGGTCAAACCGACCAATCTCTTTGTTATCCTTTGCCATTTTGCGCTCTCCTTGGAGAACGATAATGGTAACAGCTGGTTGATTGTCTCCGGCTGTAGAGAAGACTTGTTTTTTTTGTGTTGGGATAGTTGTATTTCTTTCTACAAGGGGTGTCATCACGCCGCCTAGGGTCTCAATCCCGAGAGTAAGAGGGATAACGTCAAGAAGAAGAACGTCTTTAACATCGCCAACAAGAACTCCTCCTTGGATCGCTGCACCGATTGCAACAACTTCGTCAGGGTTCACTCCTTTATGAGGCTCTCTGTCAAAAATTTCGCGTACTTTTCTTTCAACAGCAGGCATACGAGACATACCGCCAACAAGGATGACCTCGTTGATTTTGTCTTTTGCGAGGCCTGAATCTTTGAGAGCTTTTAAGCAAGGCTCAACTGTGCGTTCAATGAGGTTGTGTGTCAAGCTTTCTAATTTGGCACGTGTCAGTGTTAATGCAAGGTGCTTTGGACCTGTTGCATCCATTGTGATAAAAGGTTGGTTGATCTCTGTTGACTGAGTGCCTGAAAGTTCGATTTTTGCTTTTTCAGCAGCATCTCTTAAACGTTGTAGAGCCATTTTGTCTTTAGAGAGATCGATTCCTGTATCTTTTTTAAACTCATCGAGCATCCAGTGAAGGATTGCGTTATCAAAGTCATCGCCACCGAGGTGAGTATCGCCATTTGTTGCTAATACTTCAAAGACGCCATCACCGATTTCAAGGATGGAGATATCAAAGGTTCCTCCACCGAGGTCAAACACAGCAACTTTTTTCTCATGTTGTTTGTCAAGGCCGTAAGCTAGTGCTGCAGCTGTTGGTTCAGGAATGATTCTTTTGACATCAAGACCCGCGATTCTTCCTGCATCTTTTGTTGATTGACGCTGAGAATCATTAAAGTAAGCAGGTACTGTGATAACAGCTTCTGTCACTTTTTCACCAAGGTAAGCCTCTGCTGTTTCTTTCATTTTGATTAGGACTTGGGCACCCACTTCTTCTGGAGTGACTTGTTTGCCATCAATTTCAAAAACAGCGCTACCGCCTGGACCTTCGACAACTTTATAAGGTACTGTTTTGATTTCTGATTGTACTTCAGCAAATTTTCGACCAATGAAACGCTTGGCAGAGTAGATTGTTTTTTCAGGATTTGTAACAGCCTGTCTTTTTGCAGGGATGCCAACGAGTCTTTCTCCATCTTTGTAGGCAACTTCTGAAGGGGTTGTGCGCGCACCTTCAGCGTTTGCAATGACTTTAGGAACGCCTCCCTCCATGATTGCAACGCATGAATTGGTTGTTCCTAGGTCAATTCCAATGATAACTTTCTTTTTAGGTTTATCTGACATTGATTATTCCTTGTTTTCTTGGTTTTTGTTTGGTTTTTTAGCGATTTTCACGCGGGCTGGGCGGATCGTGCGGTCGCCGCTGCGGTAGCCCCGTACAAATTCTTTTACAATGGTTCCTTCAGGAACTGTTTCAGTTTCTTCGACTTCGATAGGTTGATGTTTATGTGGATCAAACAGGGTTCCCTCTGAATCGAAAGCGATAATGCCGTGAGCGCTTAGAATATCTTTAAATTGTGTTAAGATCATTTGAAAGCCCATGGCCCATTGACTTGTTTCTTCTGACATCTGATGGGTGAATTTTAGGGCGTTTTCTAAATTGTCCATGGGCGCTAAGAATTCAACAATGAGATTTTCAATTGAAAAGCGGTTCATTTCGAGTTTTTCTTTTTGTAGTCTTTTACGCGTATTTTCCATTTCCGCTAAAAGTCGTAAGTATTTATCTTTGCACTCTTTGAGCTCCTCTTCCACAGAGGGAGGCGCTGCATGGGTTTCTGCAGGAGGGGTCTCGCTTGCTTGAGTATTTTTTTCTTCTTCGGTCACTTTGAGTTCTCCTAATAAAAGGTTTTATCTTCCAAGAGCAAGTTAGGTGTTTTGTCAAGGAAGGGGTGGTTAATATCTTTTGGTTGACGGAAAGCGATCTTAAATTTGTAGATGCTGCGTGTGAGCGATTCGCTGATGCAGTCTGCAGCAGTTTGTAAGATGCCAAATAAGTGTTTGTAAGCGATTCTGTTGGGCCCTAAAATTGCAATTGCTCCAACAGGGATTTGATTAATTTTGTATGGAGCTGCGATCACAGAGCAACTGGGGATGTTGAGATCATCACCGATCCAGCAACAAAGGTGTCCTGCATTGCTGCACTCGCGTAAGAGCGTTCTAAGTGAGGGCAAGCTTTCAAAGAGAGAGAGTCCTGCTGCCAATGCCGAAGCATCATTGAAGTCGGGATAGCTTAGGAGTTTGGAAAACCCTGTTTTATAAATGTCTTCTGCTGTGAAGTTTGTGTAACTAACAATATGACGCAACATCACCTCATTGTAAAAACGATGTGCAATTGCTTCTTCTGTTTCTGAAAGATCAGGTTTATCAAAGGAAGTGAGTTTAAAATGGAAATAGGCTTCAATTCTTTTCAGAGTAAAGCTGCTGAGTTTTTTATCGGTATAGAGCACTTCTGTATGAACGAGTCCAAAGTCTGTAATGAGTACACATAAACAGCGATTTTGGTCGATGGCAACAAATTTAACGTCGAGTACAAAATCGTGATCAAAGCGGGGAGCTGAGAGAAATACGGCGCATTTAGTCGTCTCGCTGATCACTTCAGCAGCTCCACTTAGGTAGCTTGCAATTTCTCTGCTTTCCTTAACGAGCTGAGAGCGGAGTTTTTGTTTGTCTTTTTCCTCAATAAGCGGAGATTGTAGATGAGCTTCGGCGTAAACTTTATAAGCCAGGTGAGTGGGAATTCTGCCGCCTGAAGAGTGTTGTTGCTTAAGATAACCTGCTTCCTCGAGTTTAGCAAAATAATTTCGGATGGTTGCGGAGCTTAAGCCTTCAAAGCCATTCTCTTTCAGAGTGTTGGAGCCAATGGGTTTGCCGTGTTCCAGATAAAGCTCAACAAGTCCTAAGAGAATTAACCGTTCCCGTTGGTCCTTAGTAGGCTTTTTAAGGGCAATTGCTTTCACGAAACTCTCCATTTTTATCTAATACCACTACTATAGCAAATGGAGAGAAGGGAGGCAAGAAAAAATTAGCACTCTAGCCATTCGAGTGCTTGTTTTTTAATCTAACCTCTTTATGGTGTGATACTTGAATCTTTTTCAATTAAAGGCAGCACATCGATTAAAGAGGGGGCCCAAGAAAGACCTTTAGTGTAGACGATTCGAGAGGCGATGTAACATGCAATGATTGCCTTTTTGTGAACGTCAGGAATTTCATTAAGAATTCTTGCTTGATACTTTGTTCGTAGTAAGGGAAGGCAATAGTTGAGTAAGGTCTTAAGTAAAGGATCTGCGGGATCATTTGATAATGCAAGGGGTTGTAAGTAATTAAGTAGTTCATCCGTATAGGCATTGATTCGCTCTGAAATCCACTCAGAAACATCGGTAAGAAATGCTTCCGTTTGATTGTGTGTGCGCAAGAGTAGGGAAGCTTCGTCGCGCGCCCTGTTGCTAATGGTTTCTAAAATTTCTTTTACAATAACATCTTTTTCTTCCATGAATTCTTTTTCAGAAAGAGTCAATCCTGAGAGGACCTCGAACGAGGAGCAGATAACGCCTCCTTTGTTAGCAGAACTGTCTTTGATGATGATCACACCTAATTTTTCAAGGGATCTGCGTGCCCATGGAGTAAGATAAAGATTTGCGCCTTCGACAATTGCTCGTGATGTTGGTTTTCCTGATTCATCTAGAAAATCTTTCCAGTTAGTATCATTTAATGTTCTAGGACGTCCTCCACCGGGAATGAAAATGTCCGCTTTTGTCTGGTGGACATTGTGGCGGAAGAGGTGATTCATTTCATTGCCAGATAGCCAATCTTCAATAAGTTTACCTTCCACCTTGCGCCAGCAGAGTGTTTGTTGTGCATAGGCTGTTTGCTCTCTTTTTGTGCGTAAATCAAGAAGAAAGCCGCCATCTGAAAGTTTGTCAGGAGGATAAAATCGAATGGGTTTGACCTCAAGAAAAAGTTTTGAGACTTCAGCAAGATCAAGGCCTTTGGGATCGAAGATTGTTCCGGATACATCTGTTACCGCAAGAAGTTTTGCGGTTGTTTTGAAGTGTTTATAGAGGTTCATCATCTGGTTGCCGGCGACATCGCCATCGGGGCCGCCTGACATTTTGATTGTGAAAATTTCCTTTTTGGGATCAATGCCAAGATATTTTAGTACTTCTTCCATATAGACGTTGACCCCAAGGGATGTGACGCCAAATTCTTTATGATTAATTCCAAGTCCAGGCTTACTTGAGATGAAAGAGCCGCCTGGCTTATAAGCATTCGCTTTACTGTATTGAGCAATCCATTCGATCATCTCGTTGCTCATATTTTCATCGGGACCAAGATAGATATATTCTGGCTTTTTCCAGTAATCGACGATATGTTTTGCTTTAAGAACTCCCTCAGACGAACAGTTGATCAGAGTGATGAAGCTTTCAATATAAGAGCGTTGTGTTTGAAACAGGTATTCTTGTTTTTGTTCTTTGTGAAATTTGCTGATTTTTTCTTCGATTTCCGTGTTGTCGAAACCGTCATCTTCTAGTTCTTTTCTGTAGATTTCTTCTTCGGCAAAAAGTTGCTCATAGGGTTCTAAAAAAATGACTCCTTTAGCTCCTCCTTCAGGAATATCTTTGTTCTTTTTTTGTTGAGTGTATGCAAGGCCATAACATTCAGCGAAGATATTATTTCGTTCAACGATCATCTGTTCCATTCTTTCTGGGCACACGGTTCTGAGTCCGCCGCGTGAAAGATCGCGAAATCTGATATGAAATCCAAGATAATGCATTCCTTTCATGAAGAAGATTGCAAAGGGGAGTTCGGGAAATTTTTCTTTGCGTTCATAGGGGATATTGTCGAGATAAGATGGGTCAAGTCTGAAGCTAAAGGCTGTTTTGTTGTTTTTGTAGAAATTTGTTTTGAGGGTGAAGTCGATGAAATTGATTCCTTGCTTGAGAATATTTTTACGGCGGGTGTCGTTCACCTCATGGCCTGTATCGAGATTGTCGACAAGTTTTAAGAAGGATTCACGTATTTTTAAGTATTCTCCAAGATCGTGCTTATCGGGATTAAATTTGGATGCAAAAGCCTCTGTTAGCATGAGTGTGAGTTCCGGGTGGCGGCAGAGTGCTTCTTCGATATGCTGAAAGGCGTACATGTTGATATCTGCTTGGACAAGAGTCTGATGGATAAAGTAGGTCATTGTTTTGACGAGGTTACCCATATTGCCGGACAAAAGTCCTGTGTCGACAAAGACGTGTTCGACTGTTTCAAGCCCTTCGAAATATTTGAGTGTGACAAGTTCGCGCAAAAAGTCAATAAGATCAGCCTCTTCCCAAGCAGCTTTTCCGTGAATTCCATGAATTCCAAGCGACATGATGAGAATATTCTGGCGGCTGTAGGCGTCAATGTAGGTTGCATTGACACGTTTCATGGTTAAGTTGTGTCTGTGAATGACTTTTGCAAGTCGATAAAGAAAATTAAATTTTGGGACGTTGCGCCAAGCAAAAACGATTTGCATGGAAGGGGTGTCGGGTTTTTCATGCCAATCTTCATTGTAGCGCACTTCATATTGACAGTTATCACGACTTCTTGCTCGAAAAAACATATCAAGAGCAAGGATGAGTCTCTCTTTTGTGAGAGCGCGCAAAAAACGAGGGGTCATTTCTATGACGAGTTTATGAAACTCCGCTTCTGTTATTTCAGGATTGCGCGCTTTAACAAGTTCTAGGAGTTCCTTTTCCTTTTCAGGTTCTAGAGCCGGTTCGTTTTTTTCAGTAAATCGTGTGAATCGAATGACGGCAATTCTGAGTTTTGTACCGATTCCCGGAAAAGGTGGGGGAGCATTCGAGACAAATGCGCGATAATTTTTAATCCCATATTTGCGGTAATGCCTCAAAATGCGTAGGTCTGCATCAGGTGCATCTAGACAGAGGACGACACCCGCACGTTTTAGATGAATATGAGAAAAGAAGTCTTGTAATTCAAGGCGCATGAGACTGTGAGCGATAACAAGAATGGTATCTGCATCTACCTCATCAAAGAAGCTTTGAGGCATATGCTCTTCGATCCATCGATAGTGTTCTTCAAAGCGTCCACTCTCTTTTTCGATTGCGAGCTTTAGTTCTTCTTTTGATAGTTTTCCCATTAGCGCACCTCACATAATATGCAACGCGAAAAGTTGGTTTTCCGTTCTCGTGCTCGCGTGCGCGCCCGTGTCCGGTTCCCTGTTTTGATTTGTGTATAAATCTTTTCGGACTCGGGCAAAGATACGCACACGGGAGCGAAAATAATTTTACATTTACCCCTCTGCACCCTAGGATATCCGTCTGAAATTAATTGTACAAGGGGTTTTTAACTGAGTTGGTATTTGTTACCAACCTCCTTTTCTCCACCTGCTAGTTGGCTGTGCGCAGGAGGCGAAGACTGTTGAGTCCAACAAGAACAGTCCCTCCTTCGTGGAGAAGAACCGCAGCCCATAGAGGAACGATTCCAAGAAGAGCGGGGGTTGTTGCAAGGCAGATGACTCCTAGAGCAAGAGTAAGGTTTTGCCTTAAAATACGTAACGTGGCGTGCGCCTTTCGAGAGAGCCAGGGAAGGAGAGTGAGATCGTCATTTAAAAAGACCACATCAGAGGCTTCAATTGCCGTTGCACTTCCAATAGAACCCATAGAGATGCCAACTGTTGCACGTGCAAGAGCTGGTGCATCGTTGATTCCATCACCTACCATGATTACATCGCCATGATTTGAGAGTTCTGTGATTTTAGTTAGTTTATCTTCAGGGCGCAATTCAGGAAAGACGGAATCAATTCCTAAGCTGTGCGCAACTAGATGCGCTGCGGCTGGAATATCTCCTGTAAGCATGGCAAGATGAAAGTGTTGTTTTTTAAGAGCGTCGAGTACAGGTTTTATTTCGGCTCGAATTGTATCTGTAAAACGAAAGCCGAAGAGAGAGTTGCCTGCAAGCAGGAAGGTGTTAAGTTCTGTGTTGTTTGGGAGAGGATGTTTGGTAGAAATGTAGGCAGCGTTTCCGATGAAGACCTGAAGATTTCCGACTCGGCCTTCAAGGCCATAGCCTGCGACTGCTTTAAAATCATCGATGGGAGAGGGGGGGATTTGTTTTTCTTGAGCCAAAAGACAGATCGCTTCTGCCATTGGGTGGACGGCGTGTCTTTCTAGTCCAGCCGCAATAGCAAGTGCATGATTGATATCAGCCTCAGGGGTTAAAGGGATAATTTCTGTACAGTTGAGTTTACCTGTTGTCAAAGTTCCCGTTTTATCAAAGGCAATGATGGAACACCGGGTTAGAGCATCGAGCAGCATTCCGCCTTTGAGAAGGATTCCTTTTTTTGCACAGCTGCTGATGGCGCTTAAGTAAGCGGTGGGCGTTGCGATGATGAGAGCGCATGGAGAGGCCGCAATTAAAAAAGTGAGCGCTCGATAT
>DAHVFY010000110.1 GCA_027316765.1 Parachlamydiales bacterium
AAGCAATCAAATTACCCCTGGGATAACCCTCTCTGTTGATGGTAAAATTTACCGAGTGGAGTCGAGTGTTAAAGTAACCGTTGCGAAAGGGGTTCCTTTTATTAAGACAAAACTAAAAAATTTAGTCACAGATGAACTTGTTGAAAAAAATTTCAAACTTCAGCAACAAGTTGAGGATGTTAATCTGACAGAGCGTCGCCTTGAGTATCTTTATTTAGAAGGTAAAGATTATCTCTTTTTAGACATTGGCAACCTAGACCATGTCGTTGTGCCAAAAGAGGTTATTGGTGACAAGGTTCACTATCTTAAGGAAGGTACAGAACTAAAAGCAATGTTTTATGGATCGGCAATATTCTCTGTAGAATTGCCTCAATTCCTCGAGTTGATGGTCGTGAAAACAGAGGAAAGTGATGAGGCTTCCCATGTTGCCGACGCAACCAAAATTGCAATTCTTGAAACAGGTGCTCGCGTTCGAGTTCCGCTTTTTGTCGAATCAGGGGACATTGTCAAGATTGACACACAAACAAACGAATATATTCAGAGGGTGTAATTTTATGGACCTCAAACAGATTAAAGAATTGATGACTGCCATGGGGCGGGCGGGGATTAAAAAACTTAATATTAAAGAAAAAACAGGTTATGAACTCTTGCTTGAGCGACATGATGAGCAACCCCAGGAACGCATTTATCCTGTTCGCCATGAAGAGTCGCAGTCTCCCTTTGTAGCTTCCCTTCATACACCGGCGCATCGACCAGCTCATGAAGAATCTTTGGTCAAACCAAAAGAGGCTGTGAAAGTAGAAGGAAAATACGTGACCTCTCCAATGGTTGGCACTTTTTATGCCAGCTCATCTCCTGACGATCCACCTCTTGTTAAGGTTGGTGATACCGTTGATGAAAATACAGTTCTTTGCATCATTGAAGCAATGAAAGTCATGAATGAAGTTAAAGCAGGCATGAGCGGTAAAATTGCTGAAGTTTGTGTTGAGAATGCTCATCCGGTTGAATTTGCAACCAAATTGTTCAGAATCGTTTAACAGGGTATTCATAGATTATTATGCGCAAAGTCCTGATTGCCAATCGTGGCGAAATTGCTGTTAGAATTATTCGTGCCTGTCACGATTTAGGTTTGCAAACTGTAGCCGTTTATTCACAAGCCGATGCCGAGGCACTGCACGTTTTGCATGCAGATGAGGCGATCTGTATAGGGGAGCCTTCCTCACAAAAGTCTTATTTAAAAACAGCAAATATTCTTTCCGCTTGTGAAATTACAGGAGCAGATGCGATCCATCCTGGTTACGGCTTTTTAAGTGAAAATGCGAATTTTGCTTCGATTTGCGAAAGCTGTGGAGTTACATTTATCGGCCCTTCTGCAGCTACGATCGCCCTTCTTGGAGATAAAGCCCAAGCGAAAGCCACAGCAAAAAATGTCAAATGTCCTGTTATTCCAGGTTCTGAAGGAGTTGTTGAGGATATCAACATCGCTCTAAAAGAGGCAAAAAGAATTGGTTTTCCAGTTTTTATTAAAGCATCTGCTGGAGGTGGTGGTAAGGGGATTAGAATCGCCTATGATCCTGAAGAGTTCGTGCGTCAATTTTCTGCAGCACGTGCTGAAGCGGAAGCTAGCTTTAATAATCCTGATGTCTACTTAGAAAGAATGGTTGTCAACCCTCGGCATATTGAAGTTCAAATTATGGGCGATAAGCATGGGAATTATGTCCATTTGGGAGAGAGAGACTGTACAATTCAAAGACGTCGTCAAAAATTAATTGAAGAGGCCCCAAGTCCGATTTTAACGGAAGCACTGCGCAAGAAGATAGGCGAGTGTGCTGTTAATATTGCGCGAGCTGCCGGTTATTATTCTGTTGGAACCGTTGAATTTCTCCTTGATGAAGAGAAGCAATTTTACTTTATGGAAGTAAATACCCGTATCCAAGTCGAGCATACTGTAACAGAAGAGTTGACAGGGATTGATCTTGTCCGAGAGCAGATTAAAATTGCTATGGGAGAGAAACTTAAAGTGAAACAGAAGGATATCACCTTTAACGGTCATGTCATTCAATGCAGGATTAATGCTGAAGATCCTGCTCGAAATTTCGCACCATCGCCTGGAAATCTTGAGTATTATATTCCTCCCGGAGGACCACATGTTCGTGTGGATAGCGCCTGTTATTCTGGTTATAGAATCCCGCCTAACTACGATTCCATGATTGCCAAGTTAATTGTTCGAGGTAAAGATAGAGAAGAAGCGATTGCTGTTACAAAACGCGCTTTAAAAGAATTCCATATTGGCGGTGTTCATTCGACGATTCCCTTTCACCTCTACATGCTTGAAGATCCTAAATTTTTAAATTCTGATTACTTTATTAATTACATTGATCAACTCCTTGCAGAAGGCTGCACTTTTCATGAAAATAAAGGATGAACTTGAAGTTGTGATTTCCCAAGAAGAGATTTTAAAAAAAATCTCTGACGTCGCAAAACAGTTAGATGATGACTATGCAGGGCAAGAAATTGTCATTGTGATGGTGATGAAAGGAGCTATTTGTCTTGTCGCTGATTTGATTCGCCACCTCTCTTCTCCATGTTCTTTGGAATTTGTGCGTGGAAGTAGTTATGGCGCGCGCGGCGTAGAGCGAGGAGATCTTATAGTGACAGGCTTAGAAGAGATGCATATTGCGGGCAAACATGTGCTTGTTGTGGATGATATTTTTGACTCAGGAACAACCTTAACTGCGATTATGAATCAACTGAAAAAACTGCAGCCTAAGACTCTTAAGTCGCTTGTTCTTCTTTCTAAACAAGTGGAGCGTAAAGTCAATTATACGCCCGATTACGTTCTTTTTGAAGTGGAAAACCGTTTTGTTGTAGGGTATGGACTCGATTATAAAGAGCACTACCGTGGACTTCCGGGGATCTATACCATGGTTAATCTGTGAAAGGAATTATTCTAGCCGGAGGAAAAGGAACGCGCCTTTTTCCCGTGACGCAGGTCGTCTGTAAGCAGCTTCTTCCGGTTTTTGATAAACCGATGATTTATTATCCACTTGCAACCCTCATGTACGCGGGGATTCAAGAGATACTGATCATTTCGACACCAGAGGATCTTCCCCGCTTTCAAAGTCTTTTTGGCAATGGTTCGCATCTTGGGCTTGCCCTTTCTTACATACCTCAAGAAGCCCCTGAAGGAATCGCTCAGGCGCTCATTTTAGCCGCTCCCTTTGTAGGAGGGGACTGTATGGCTTTAATTCTTGGGGATAACATTTTTTATGGCCATGATCTTCAGTCTCTCATGACCTCCTCTCTTCCTTTAAGGCGGGGAGCTACTATTTTTGGTTACGAAGTTAAAGATCCAGAGCGTTATGGAGTGTTAGCTTTTGATAAGGCAGGTAAAGTTTCAGACATTATTGAAAAACCTCAAAAGCCTCCGACCTCTTACGCTGTAACAGGACTTTATTTTTACGATAATGATGCTATTGAGATTGCCAGATCCTTAAAACCCTCGAAAAGAGGAGAGCTTGAAATTACAGACGTGAATTTAAGCTATCTTCATAGAGGTGATCTTGAAGTGCGTCTTCTTGGGCGCGGATTTGCTTGGTTAGATACAGGTACCCATGATGCACTCCATAAAGCATCTAACTATGTCCAGACCATTCAAGAAAGGCAGGGGATTAAAATTGCCTGCCTAGAAGAGATTGCTTTTAACATGGGATTTATCGATAAAAATCAGCTAATAGCTCTTGCCTCCCAGCTGTCCAAAAGTGACTATGGAACCTATCTTAGAGCTTCCCTGCAAACTTAAAACAACGATTTTTGATGAAAAATCCTATCCCCCTTCCACTTCAGGCTTCCCAAACTTAAGTGAGTTTTAGAAGATGTCTAATATCTGTTGAAAAATCAAAATAAATAATTATGTTTTTAATCTATAACGATATTGTTGCCGTCTAAAAAATCAAAGTTATTTTCAAGGGTTTAGATAATACTTCCCATGGTTCCCTCCGCAACCCAATCCATATTCCTTACCCATATACCTAATCGTAGCTGGAGGAGCCGAACAAGGAAAA
>DAHVFY010000111.1 GCA_027316765.1 Parachlamydiales bacterium
TGAACTCGTCATTCAACTTGTAGCTGTTTGTTAAAAAAGTGGGTTGCTGCAAATAGGTCACAATTCGGGGTTAAACCTCTTCCGGTTGAAACGCGCTCAAGAAAAACGAATTGAAAACTCTTGGAAACAATTAACCATTTGATTATCTTCAAGAAAAAGACTTTTTAATAAGAGGCGTTATGAAACTACTTTTTGCACTTTTTGCATTCACAACATTATTTGCAGAAAATCCTGCACAACCCTCTCTCGAACAAGATCCACAAGTTAACAAATTATCAGAAGCATTTGGACATCTTATCGGAAAAAACATTGAAAACCTCGGCGTGCAATTTGATATCGCTTATCTAATTAAAGGACTCCAAGATGCTGCTTCAGGAAAAGAATCTCCCATGTCGGAGGCTGAATGTGTTGAAGCAATCGCGTCTGCTCAGGAGCACGCTTTTCGAGAACAAGCAAAAGATAACCTCATAAAAGCAACAACATTTCTTGAAGAAAACGCCAAAATGGACGGCGTTATCAGTCTTGAAGAAGGCAAACTTCAATATAAAATCGACAAAGAAGGCTCAGGAGCTGTAATCGAAGAACATTTCTCTCCTTTAATCCGCTATACAGGTAAATATTTAGACGGCTCCATTTTTGGTGCTTCAAAAGAAGACGAGCTTGTTTGCCTTGAAGAAGCAATCGCCGGCTTTAGTAAAGGTCTTGTTGGCATGAAAGAGGGAGAAAAAAGAATCCTCTACATTCACCCGGAACTAGCTTACGGAACAACTGGCTACCTACCGCCTAATTCCCTACTTACTTTTGAAATTGAAGTCATCAAAGCTGATGCAACGACCGGGGATGAAAGTGTATCTATCTCTTCTCAATCGACATCTGAAATCGCGCTTCCCCTTACAGAAATGGAAATTGTACGATAAAAATTCCTCATGAAAGTCATTCTTTTTCAACCGCAAATCCCGCAAAATACGGGAAACATTGTGCGCACATGCTCAGTTACAGGATCGAGCTTAATCCTTGTTAAGCCTCTTGGATTTTCTGTTTCCCATAAAAAATTAAAGCGAGCAGGACTAGATTACTGGGAAGAGGTCGATATCTCCATTATCGATGATCTTGTTTCTTACCTTGAGTCTTTGGAGCATCCCTTTTATTTTTTCTCAAGCCATGCACAAAAAGCGCATTCTGATATCCCCTTTACGCTCGACGCTCATCTTATCTTCGGCTCTGAAACTACAGGCTTACCAGCAATTTTCCGGGAAAAATGGCCAGAACTTTTTTACACTCTTCCCATGAAATCAGATGCTCGATGCCTAAATCTTGCAAATACAGTTTCTATTGTGTTATATGAAGGGCTAAGACAACACAATTATAAGTTTCCTTTATGAGTCTTTTTAGAATGAGCCTTGCCCTGCAAATGGCAATTGCCACTGTACTTGGCATTCTCGTAGGCCTATTTTTAGGAGACATCTGTCAGGTTTTCGCTCCATGGTCAAACGCTTATGTCATGATCTTAAAAATCACCATTCTTCCCTACCTTGTCGGTGCAATTATTCACGGCCTTGGAACTCTTAGCAAAGCTCAAGCGCAACAAATTTTAAAAAGGGGAATTCTTTTTATCACTCTTGCCTGGGTCATCAACCTAAGCATGGTTTATGTGCTGAATTTTTCATTTCCAAAAGCAAAAGGAGGCACACAAACAGGATTTATCTCTACGACTCCTCCCTCTATTAATTTCGCAGAATTACTCATCCCTGAAAATATTTTCCACGCTCTATCAAATAATATTGTACCAGCTGTCGTTATATTTTCAGTTCTTGTTGGTATGGCGCTCATGTATCTCAAGCAAAAAGAAATCTTAATGTCCTCTCTTGAGACGCTCGTTGACGCCCTAACGCGTGTTACATCATGGATTAGTCGAATTACCCCTTTTGGCACTTTTCTTATCATGGCGCAACAAGCGGGGACGATCCAACCCGCTACGGTGAAACAAGTAAGCACTTATCTAATTTTATTCATCATAGGAACGAGCTTAATTACTTTTTGGATTTTTCCACGTCTTGTCAGCATGCTGACAAGACTTCCCGCTTTGCGCTGGTTAAAATTATTTTCACCCGTCTTACTTCTTGCCTATACAACAAATGTGGTTATCGTCTGTTTACCCTATATCATGGAAATTGTAAGAAAAGAAACAAGCGAACTCTACCCTCACGATGAAAAGGCGCAAAGCCCCATCCAGGGGATTGTTTCCGTTGTCTTCAACTTACCCTTGGCCTCTCTATTCGTCATTGTGTATATCCTGTTTAGTGCTCTTTTTTATCAAACACCTCTTAACTTCATTGAGCATATTCAATTAATCCTAACTACTTTTTTAACAAGTCTTGGAGCTATCGGACTTGGCTCATGGCTAAATAGCCTCAACTTCTTACTCGACACCCTGAACATGCCAGAGGATGCTCTTAAGCTCTACTTAACAATTCTTCCTTTTGTTTCAGGGTTCCAATCAATGCTATCTGCCATGCAGATTGGCGCTCTGTCATTATTCATCACTCTAGCCTGCCGCAACTTAATCACATGGAAAATTGGGAAAATCCTAAAGAGCAGCCTCATTACGCTCACGCCTATCTTTCTCATCTTTGCAGGTCTTAAATTCTTTGCAATTCTTCCTCCTGTTGAAAGAAATGTAAAATCGATCTGCGAGCTTCACATTTCATCTGACCTCGTGACAAAAATTTATTCAGATAGCGATCTTAACACCTTACCTCTACGCAACCATAAAGAAGATCTCTTAACCCAGATCCTTAATACAAAAACGCTACGCGTTGGCTATCACAACGACGCCCCTCCATTTAGTTTTATGAATAGTGAAAAGCAAATCGTAGGCTATGACATCGCGTTTGCATATGCCCTTGCACATGATCTGGACTGCACTCTTGAGCTAATTCCTATAGAATATAGCTCTCTGGAACAAGACTTAGGTCGAGGACTTTTTGACATCGGCATGTCTGCCATCACAATCACAACGGAACGACTCAAAACGCTCTGCTTTACAAAACCGTACATTGAATCTAAAATCGTTCTTGTTTTTAAAAAAACACATCTCAAAAAGTACAGCTCTTTCACTGCCATTGAAAGCAACGAAGATGTCAAAATTGCAGTACTCAAAGGATCTTCCTATATTTCTCTTGCAAAAGAACTCTTTCCTAACAAAGAAATGATCCTTCTCGATAATTACGAACAATTTGCCACTCAATACTCTGACGATGTCCTTCTCTGGCAAGAGCAAGAATCGATCTCTTGGATCCTAAGACACCCTCAATTTCATATTCTTTTTACAAAAAAATTTCTTGGCATCGATAGCCTTAGCTATGCGATTGCTCAAAATGACGATCGTTTTCTTTGCTATCTAAACCAATGGTTATTGCTTAAAAAAAACCAAGGGTTCACAGAACGCATGTACGATCTTTGGATTCTTGGTCAAACAGAAAAGGCGACTAAACAGCCGCCTCGTTTCTCGATCATCCGTGATGTCCTACACTGGACAAAATAATTTATTTTGCTGAAGTTTTAATGAAATGCTTGATTGCATCTGCATCACGCAACCCCACAAGACGCCCTACCTCATCACCATTTTGAAAAAGAATGAGAGTTGGAACGGAAGTGACTTGAAGGCTGCTTGCAGTTTTTTGAGCATGATCAATATCAAGCTTTGCAACTGTCACAGATCCATGCAAATCTTTTGCAACCTTCTCCAGAACAGGAGCTAGCATCCGGCAAGGACCACACCAATCCGCATAAAAATCAACAAGTGTCAATCCTTTCTCAATCCCTTCCTTAAATTCCTCTTCTGTAAATTTTTTGATATCATCGCTCATTATAATGCCTCCGTATGAAGGTATGATCGTACCCCAGATTCTCTTTTTTTTCTAGAATAATAGACAACCTTACGTTAAAATAGAGAGCTCTGCGGCCATGGCGGAATTGGCAGACGCGCTAGATTCAGGTTCTAGTCGAGGCAACTCGGTGGATGTTCAAATCATCTTGGCCGCATTTTTCTTTAAC
>DAHVFY010000112.1 GCA_027316765.1 Parachlamydiales bacterium
AATACGACTGCTCTATTGACGTGTCTGATTTATCTATGCGATTGTGTAGATTTGTCTAGATTTTGTTGAGCGGTTATTAGGTTTAATCAATTAGTAATTGACTTGCAAGGTCCTTTGCTAGCTTTCCATCAACGGCGCTGTTAAGCTTCATAATGGTTTTCATGACTAATCCAAGCTCTTTTTTTGTCTTGGCGCCAGACTCAGCTATGGCTTGCTCGACGATTCTTTTGGTTTCTTCAAGAGAAAGAGTTGGGGGTAAAAATTCTTGAACGATAGTTGATTCGCTTTTTAATTTTTCAACGGTCTCTGGTCGATTAGCTGTTTCGGCATGCTTTAGAGCTTCTTGGAGGTTGCCGAAATAGGCTTTGAATAATTTTATCACTTCTACATCAGGGAGATTGCCGCGGGCATCCACAGCTAAGATTTGAGATTTGAGCATTCGCAAGGTATCAAGTCTCACTCGATTTTGACTTTTGATTGCTTCTTTGATGCCATTATTGATTTGTTCTAAAATCGACATAGAATACACACTTCTTTCCATTGAGATTTGTCTTATAGTTTGGAGGAATTTGAAATTTTTTCCAATCAAAAGTTCTGAATGCGTTTAGCCTCAGACTTTTCGTGCTCATTTACTAAAATTCAAAGGTTCCCCGAATGTTGTATCCTCGAAATTCGGACCCAACGACAATGTCGGCATTGTTGTTGTTCAAAAAGGATAAATTTGCTCCGGATGGCAAGGTGCCAACTATCCAGGTCGCTCGAAGCTGCAGATGATATTTCTGAGTGCACAACCATTGATCCCATGTAGGCCCCAATTCTAGGTTGAAGATGCCCACATTATGATTAGCATTCAATTTCCCTCTTTGGATACTTCTATTTCTTTTGCTGGAGAAGCATTTGTGAGTCCTACACCATCCCGCCCATAGGCTAAATTCGGCGAGGAGTATCTCTATTCGATGAACTCTCCAAAGAAGAATAGGTTGTCATTGCGATGGTTTTGAATAGTCGGCCAAGACCTCTCTGGTAGGGGAGCTTGCTGTATTGGTTCGGCTGTAAGCGAGGTCGATATGATCAAAATACACGCATTCATCACTTTCTTCATATCAGTCGAGTCCCCAGTTAAAATAAAAGAATTTTGCTGAAATTCTATCAAACATGCAAGAGCTAAAATGGAAAAGACAAGCGTTTTTGGAACTACACTTCAAGCTCAATGCACTGCGCTCAGTTCCTTTGGCCAATCTGAGTTTTGATTTTGAGAAAGCTGTAGAAATTCATCGAGAGTTAGGTCCCTGCCAAACTTTACAAGTGCGCGCTTCCATCCCAAATAGTGAGTGTATTCGCTATCTACAAGAGTTTCATTGCAATCAAAAAGAACCGCTTTAATTATTGAAATACGCATGTCTACTCCTCGCACAGGTCTATTTTTGGGGATAGGGACATTGTTCAAGCTCGATTAGTTTTTGATCCATATGTGTTCGATTGTAAGCCTGGATTTCCTTAATTGAAAGAAATTTAGGCTCCTTAGTAGTGAGATGATCAGGCATTAGAGTGAGAATCGTTGATTCAGGCAAAAGCTCTTTTTCGCCCAGAATCATTTTTTCTTTATATGCGCTCCAGCGTACTTTTATCCATTCATAGAGTTTTAAGTCCCATTGGTGTTTCTGTAGTAAAGTCTCGGCAAGCAAGGGATCAAGGTGCTTTGCAATTTTCTCGTGAGTAATTTGCATGGGTGCATAGGCAAGAGGTCCCCATCCTTGTGTGCTCGCTAGGATTTGCAGGAATACATCCACATCTTCAGAAGGAGCGGCAAGTAAAAAATCTCGTTCAATATTCTTGATGGCCTGAGCTAATGTCTGTTCTGTACAACAACCTGTCATGTATTCTTTGCCGGCAATCAAGCGAACTTGAGGATTGTCAATCATTCGTTCCGTAAGATAAGCTGTAAATTCTTCGGAATTGATGTATCCGCGCTGGTAAGCAAAGTTAGCATCGGAAAGTTCTCGCTCAAGGGGATGCCGTATCAGAGTCACATATTTAGAAGGCTCAGTAAAATGTGCGTGTAGCCCGTAAGGAAAGTGCCCTGTTAGAAAAAAAAAGTGCGGCAAAGTATCCAGCAAGCTCGGGTTGTCCTCTAATTGCTGCAAACCTCCTATCCAGTCTGAAGTGATTAGATTTGGCGATCTGCCTGGAATGCGTGGAACGGGTAGTCTCTGGTAATGGAAACGTCCTTTAATACTGCTCACCGCGCGTGCAAGATTATCGAGATTGGTCCCAGCAGTTTTAGGGATATGTAAAAAAATAATTCGTTCTACGGAAGCTGTATCTTTGATAAGGAGCTCAGGCAAAACACGGATCGATTGTTCTGAATAAGAAAGATGACTATGTCGTTCCACGGAATACATAGGAAAGAAAGGACACGATAGCAATCCCCAGACTAAAGCTATTATTGAACATGCCTCTAAACCAGATTTCATCGCCATGGTAACTCCATGACTGCTCCGGTGCTATCGAAAATTTTTGAATCTACCCCCAAGACCAGAATTTGGTCTGTAGGCTCATCGCCTACGTTAATTAGCTGATGGGGGATGTGTGCAGGACAAATAAGAGTAGCTGGAGCTTTGCAGTGATATTCCCGGTCTCCAATGACGGCGAGAATCTCTCCCTTTAGAATGATAAAAACTTCTTCTGTTTCATGGACATGTTTTGGAGTTCTAGAGCCCACAGCAATACTTGCTCTCCAGATCTCAAATTCTTTGGCTCCCATCGACTTTGTAGCTAATCCTTTTTGAAAATTTCCGTGCATCGAATACTGGGGTATTTGATCGTGAGGATATACAGGTGATTTTTCTGTGCTAAGAAGTGTGGACATGCATAAGATAGAAAATAATCCATAACGTATCATTAGATTTAGGCTCCTAATTTAACTTGTTTAAGGCTTCTTCATCGGAAACAATGGTCGGTAGCAGGCTCCACTGTAGGTCAGCAACAGCAGGATCGAATGCTTTGACTCTGGCATCTGCTCCGCTAAACCGAATTCCAATAAATTCAATGCCCAGGCTTTGTAGAACATTTTCAACTCGCTGTAAGTGCTCTAGCCGATCATCAATGAACACGACTCGCCGGGGAAAATAGTTCATCTTGTGAAAAAATGCTATAAGCACTGCGTCTTTTGTATTTTCCCCGCAATAAACAATGCCTTTATCGTAAATAGAAGGATAAGGCAGAGGAAGGCTGCAAGGATTTGTAGAAAAATGGGAATGACTTAGATCGATGCCAACTGAGTGAAGCTGTTTTTCTGTGAGCGCGATCTCAATAGGCTCTCTTGCTGTAAGGGCAATTAATATGGCCTGAGATTGCTGCAATTTTGCTAATGAGGAAGCAGTGTTTGGATCTACGCAACGCACTGGGATGAAAAATTGAGCAAAAAGCCAGAATTTATCCAAAATGGTTTCCACTTCATTTTCTGAATAGCCTGTTTTTCTTGCTTTGCTTCGAATATGGTCCCTCCACTGTGCTGATCCCATATGTAACGCGGATTCAATTAAAGTGTTGTCAATGTCGCAAACAATCAGAGTGTCCGTATCCGCATATTTTAGTAAGCAGGCTGTATTTTGACTTTCTACAATTAAACCAAATGCAAAAATTGGAGAAAGGAGTAAAATTAATAATTTCATTGAGTTGTTTTTAGTTCAATTGCGATTGCTTCAATATAGTAGGAGAATTTTGGAAATTTTTCTATGAAAAAGTTTTCAATTCGTTTTTCTTGGGCGCTTTTCAAGTGGAAGGGGTATAAACGACCCTAATACCCCGAATTGTGACCTATTTTCCCTATAGCGCTACACATGTGGAATGAGTTTTGATTTTTTTATTGAAGTTAA
>DAHVFY010000113.1 GCA_027316765.1 Parachlamydiales bacterium
GAAAACCGCCTATTTGAGGCAGAACATAGAAAGGGACAAAAATGACAACGCACATCAAGAAGATTCCTTGGAAGAGATCGATCCATGCAAGTGTGACATAACCACCCGTGAATACGTAAGGAACCACAATGAGAATTCCTATTAAAATACCGATTGTGTAGTCAAGATTAAAAAGTGTTTCAAGTAGCAGACCAAGGCCTACAAGCCCAGATGAGATGTAGGTCGTATAAAAGAAAATCAAGATTGCGGCAGTGAAAATTCGGATGAGACCGCTTGTGTCAGCAAGTCTGCTTTCAAAAAATGAAGAAAAAGTAAGACTGTTGAATTGCTCTGTTGCAACACGAATTTTAGGAGCGATGAATTGCCAGTTTAAGTACATACCGCAAATGAGACCAACTCCTGCCCAAGCACCCGGCATGCCTTTAGTAAGAATAAGAGCTGGATACCCCATGAAAAGCCAGCTGCTCATATCGCTTGCATGCGCTGCAAGAGCGGTTAACCAGTAATTTAAGGATCTGCTCCCGATGATAAAATCTGCAGCGGAAAGGTGTCTTTGATATGAGAAGTACCCTATCCCCAACAGAATGGCAAAGTAGATAACGATTGCTGAAAGTTCATAGATATACATAATTCTATTTATGACACTCTATTAGCTAAATATCAAGTCATTTTAGCAAGGCCTTTTCAGAGCCCTGGTTGAGTCCTGCTTGAGCTAGATTCTGTCTTGCATTGGGAAAAAGCTCTTCCATGTCTTTTAAAAGAGATTCTACTTGTTTACGCATCGAGTTTTGTCCCACAGGACACTGACAAAGAATTCGTGCAAATTCATGTTTTTGTGCAAATTCTCGAATTTCGTTCTCAGTGATAAAAATGAGGGGGCGAATGATAGTAACCCCATAATCGTGCATAGGGACTTTGGGAAGATTTGCTGCAAACTCTCCTTTATGCAGAAGATTCATTAAAAGTGTTTGTATACTGTCGTCTCGGTGATGACCAAACGCAATTGTTGTTGAACCTACACTTTTAGCGGCATCAAAGATTAAGCGCCTTCTCTCTCTTGAACAGCTGTAGCAGGCGAGAGACTCTCTTTTTTGCGTTGATGTACACGTTATAAAATTGACCCCGAGCTCTTCACAGATCCCTTTTAAAAAATTTTCATTTACACCTGCGCCACAGGAAAACTCTCCCCCTACATGCACTGCGTGCATTTCTAAATCGGGAAAGCCTCTTCCTAAAATAGCTTTAAGTAAAAAAAGAAGTGTAAGACTATCCTTGCCGCCGCTGAGCGCAATCGTGATCTTGGAAGCACCTTCAAGGAGTTCAAATTCGTAAAGAGCCTTCCGGCATAAGCTTTCCAATCTTTTACCAAGACCTGTCCAAGGAGGTCGCGGAATAGAAAGTGATGTGTTCATAATAATTTAAGATGTGTTATATCGGTGAAAGTTTATCTCTTTATTTAAAACCCTTCAAGATGTATCTTTCTTTCCTTAACTTGAGGTTGCAATGCACAAAGTAGGTCGTAATGATTCCTGTCCCTGTGGGTCTGGTAAAAAATTCAAAAAATGTTGCGAAGAAAAGATCGCTCGTAAAAAGTTTGACGCAACAGTTATTTCTTCCGGAACTCAGAACCAAATTCTGGATAAGGCCGCAAAGATTGGAACAAGTTTTTTTCAAAAAAAGCCCTTAGAGACCATTCCAGAGCATAAAGAACCTCTGCCGCCAGAAAATGAGTTGTAGAATCTTGTAACAAAATCAACACTTTGCTACACTTTCATCTTTCCTCGTGCTGGAGTAGCTCAATTGGTAGAGCGCCCGACTTGTAATCGGATGGTTGAGGGTTCAATTCCTTTCTCCAGCATATCTTTCCTGTCTTTCTCGGGGGTGTCGCATAGTGGCAATTGCAAGGGACTGTAAATCCCTCCTCTTCGGAGTCCGTCAGTTCGAGTCTGACCGCCCCCATTTCGTCTATAGAAATTCACTTAAAATTGTGCCATAAAATTTGTCCCAACTAAACGCAAATGGCACATTCACGGCACACTTCTCAATGATAATCCAGGATAAAAAATGATTCGGTACCTCTCAATATTTATCGCATTAATCACTTCGTTTGGTATATCTGCACATGAACCCAGCCATGGAATTTCGGGGACTCATTATGAAAAAGAAAGCCCATTAGCATATGCCACTAACCGGCATGGACCTGATGGGTCGCTCTTTCTAGACCCATATTTTATTCCTTACTTATTAAACCTCGAAGGCCAGAGAGTTTTAGATGCGGGATGCGGGGCTGCTCCCTGGGCTATTTATGCCGCGGAAAATGGTGCAATGGTAGTGGCCATTGATCTACAAGAAAAGATGATTGAGCTTGCAGAACAAGCTGTAAAAAAAGCAGGGGTTAGTGAGAAGGTCACTCTTTTCTTGGGAGATGTGGCTGAGCTTCCTAGCCCTTCCAATTTTTTCGATCGTACATTGAGCATTAATGTCGGATGCAATTTGCCCTCTACGATGCGAGTCTGCGAAAAAATGGTAGGGCTTGGTCCCCACATCAATGAGATGGCACGTGTTTTGAAACAAGGCGGTAAGGCAATTGTTACAGCTCCAGCTTCGTTTGGCGTGATTTTTACTGATGGAACGTCAAAGGAAAAAGTCTTTGAGCATATTTTCAAGGTCTTAGAGGAGCTGCCTCTAAACCCGACTTTTAGCGAAATTACAAGTCGGCTTAATCAACTTAAAGAAGTTTATCGAGCAACTTTTGCGATAAAACAGGGAAAACTCGTGCTCATTACGGATGAGAGGGAAATTGAACCTGGAGAGGATATTTGGAGAAAACTTCCAGGTCTTACAGTGCCTAATCGCTACCACCCTGAATCGGAATATTTAGAGGAATTTGCGAATGCCGGATTAATGATGGAGGCATGCTACCGCCCGCAATTTAATAGCGATGTTGAGTGTGCGGAATACAATGCGGCTCGACCAAGCACACTGCATCTCGGCCAAGAATATAGCCAACATCATCCATTTGTGATCTTCTGCCTTATCAAAAGGTGATTTGGGGCTGGATGCAAGATGTGAGTTGTTTGTATTCGTTTAAAGTTTCTTTGACAGGACAAGAAAAAGCTTATGAAATATTTTGTAAGCTCGATGCTTTTGAACCTTCTGAACCTGATCTAGGTATCATGTTTGAAACATGGAAGCTTAGATTTGATCCTGAAGCCCAAAAACTATTCGACGAATGGCGAACCTCTTTAGAATTGAAGGTGCGCAGTGAAAAGATGGCTCCGGTCCTTGAGAGTCATTTAGCAAAATATCGTTTTGCTGGAGCGAAATCCAAATGTGTTCTATGATTTTCCGATTCAAGATGTACTATCACAATAACAGAAAGGAGTCATATGCAGAAGAGAACAGTGGTCGTTACAGGAGCTTCGAAGGGGATTGGGTGGATGACATGTCAACGGTTAGCTCATGCGGGTTATCATGTGATAGGCATTGCTCGCACAGAACCAGAAGAGGCATTTCCAGGTGAATTTTTTTCCTGTGATATGAGCAGCGAAGAGGACACAGATCGTATCCTTGCAAGACTTTTAGCTCCCTATCTTGCACCGCTCAACAAAATCTAGACAAATCTACACAATCGCATAGATAAATCAGACACGTCAATAGAGCAGTCGTATTGAC
>DAHVFY010000114.1 GCA_027316765.1 Parachlamydiales bacterium
TTTAAAGCCAAAAAAAATGGGAAATAAATGACCGATGAAAGCGGCCAGGGTCACGAGTGCGAGTGCCGCAGGCTCGAAACCTAGCTCTTTTGCGACTAGAACGGGTATCAGACCTTTTAATACATCGCCAAGTAATGTAATGAGTGCGGGAAATTTTCCGCCAATACGTAAAACATTCGTCGCGCCCGGGTTTTGTGAGCCTTGGGTGCGCGGATCAGGAAGCTGCATGATCTTGCAAACGATGATGGCACTTGATAAAGAGCCAACCAAGTAAGCAATCACGATTGCTATAACGACTTCGATATTCATCATCATTTTTCTGGTAACATATTCAAATGAAAACAAAGATAAGGTAACGATTCATGTCTGTAAATGCAAATAATCTCATTTGGGTAGACCTGGAAATGACGGGGCTTAATCCGGAGAGGGACCGAATTATTGAAATTGCTACGATTGTGACAGATTCAAATTTGAATATCGTGGCAGAAGGTCCTGCATTCGCGATTCATCAACCAGATTCACTGCTTAACCAAATGGATGAATGGAACACCACGCATCATAACGCTTCTGGTTTGGTTGCTCGCGTCAAAGAGAGTGTGATTACGGAAGAAATGGCGCAAGCGAAGACGCTGGCATTTTTTCAGCAATATGTGCCAACGGGTAAATCACCTATGTGTGGCAATAGTGTGTGGCAGGACAGAAGATTTTTGGCGAAGTACATGCCTGAAGTGGAAAAATACTTTCACTATCGAATGATTGATGTCAGCACCCTCAAAGAACTCGCGCTGCGCTGGGCGCCGCTTGTTTATAATGGTATTCAAAAAGAATCACGGCATTTAGCATTGGATGATATTAGGGAGTCGATAGAAGAATTGAGGTATTACCGGGAAAAATTATTCAATCTATCGGTGATGACAAGATAATAGAAAGGGTTTTTGGAGGGATTGACTTTAAAAGGATGAAGCGATGGAATGTGGTGGAAATGCTTGAGGTGGGTAGCAAGCTGTTCGCAAAAATCTACAAGCAAAAGTACCATGCACATCATAACCATGATATTCATTTTATGGCGCGCGAAAAGAATGACTGGTTGCTAAAAGGTGTGATTCAATTATGCCACGGCACTTATTCCCCGCGGCCATTACGTCGATATTATTTTCCCGATGAAAGAGTTGATCAAGTACATCTAATAGATCGGATTTTACCGCATGTTTTACTGAAAATGCTAAAGCCGACTTTCAAATATGTCATGAACGCCAATTGTTATCATTTACATGGTCCTGCCGGCGTCAAATATGCCACACAGCGTATAAAGAAAATATTAGCGGAGAAAAAGCCGAAATTTTTAATTCGCGCAGATGTGAGATCTTTTTATCAGTCCATCCCGTATTTTAAATTGATTGAAGACATCAAAAAATATTACGATGATCCTAAATTATTAAAAATGTTTGAAGAGATCATCATTAATCCTATCGATACACCGTATGGTTATAAGAATCCGATACAGGGGGTTGCATTACGAGGACCATTGTCACAATTTTTTAGCGGTATTTATTTAAAACCATTGGACGATGAGTTCAGCAAAATGGACGTAACATACATCCGCTATCAAGATGATAGTGTGCCATGAACGTTACTTACATGGAGGAAAGTAACGATGCTACATAAAAGATGAGAGAAGGCCTCTCGAAGTCGGCATTCAGGTGCAGACTTCAAACCACCTTATGCTGCTGTAATTAAGAGTTATGGTAGTGAGCGATAAGGAAAAGGCCAAACAAAATTGGTCAGGTAAATATTCGGGAGATGAACGTAAGTGAACTGTTATTGAAGTGTCGAAATGGTAGGAACGATGTCAAAACTGAGGAGGTGTCGTTAACTCAGGACAAAGCTCAAGAGAAACCTGATTACTGCTTGAATGGCATCCGGCATAAAGACAGCATGAACTGAATATAGGCTTTTGTGTGGAACATGGGAACCTGTCGCTTTGATGTTAAGGGAGAAATCTAAATGGATGAAACCATGAAGATGAGAGTACCGATGCAAAGCACAGGGGCGGAGTAACCCGTAGTAGTGATGAAGCTTCTGTAATGGAAGTGGAGCAAAGGGGTTACATTATTCAGCTAAATTTATTAAACAACCAGCAATGGGAGGATTTAGTGGAAACAGCAAAGCCGTTTGAGATTCCCAAGAAATTAGTTTGGGAAGCCTATGAACGGGTAAAGGCAAACAAAGGTGCTGAGGGGATCGATGGACAGACAATCGAGAAGTTTGAAGAGAATCTGAAAGATAATCTTTATAAACTCTGGAATAGAATGTCATCGGGAAGTTACTTTCCACCCGCAGTGCGTATTGTTGAAATTCCAAAGAGTGATGGCAAGGTCAGAAAATTGGGAATACCCACCGTTTCTGATCGAGTCGCTCAAATGGTTGCAAAAATAATCTTGGAACCAAAAGTTGATCCTCACTTTCATGTTGATTCGTATGGTTACCGACCAGAAAAATCAGCACATGATGCAATTGGACAAGCGCGACAGAGATGTTGGCGCTACAATTGGGTGGTGGATTTGGATATCAAGGGATTCTTTGACAATCTGGATCATGAACTTGTTATGCGCGCAGTGCAGAAGCGCACTGATTGCAAATGGTTACTTCTTTACATTGAGCGGTGGTTGAAAGCGCCAGCCCAACAACAAGATGGACTCATAATAATAAGGGACAAAGGAACGCCGCAAGGTGGTGTCATTAGTCCTTTACTGGCAAATCTATTTTTGCATTATGCTTTTGATAAATGGATGGAGAAGAATTTTCCGCAAAATCCATTTGAGCGTTATGCAGATGACTGCATAGTGCATTGTCGATCTGAAGCAGAAGCGAAAACTCTTAAACGAGCTATTGGCAAGCGATTACTAGAGTGTGGGTTAGAACTTCATCCCGAGAAAACTAAAATAGTTTACTGCAAGGATGATGATCGAAAAGGAAATTATGAAAACGAGAAATTCGATTTTCTAGGATATACATTCAGACCTAGGCGGTCGAAAAAATCGTTATGGAAAACACTTCATCAACTTCACTCCAGCAGTCAGCAGTAAAGCAGCTAAGGCAATGAGACAAGAGATGAGAAGCTGGCGATTGCATGCACGCAGCGACAAGAACATAGAGGATTTAGGCCGAATGTTTTATCCAATAATTACAGGATGGATAAATTATTATGGCAAATATTATAAGTCCGCACTTTGCCCGATATTCGAGCATCTGAATCGCTTATTAGTTTGGTGGGCGATGAAGAAGCATAGGAAATTCAAAGGACACCAGCGCAATGCAACTCACTGGTTAGGGAAAATAGCAAAGCGAGAACCGCATTTGTTTCCCCACTGGAAATTGCTGAACCTGTGTCCACCGGCTGGGTAATGGGAGCCGTATGAGTCGAGAGGCTCACGTACGGTTCTGAGAGAAGCTGAGGGTGAAATTCCCTCGGCTTACTCACCTCCTTATTTTGTGCAAAACCAAGCGGCAGCTTAACCGCTGTTGGCGAAAAATGTTAGATATCCTTAATGAAAGACAACTCTCCTTATCTCACAAGAAAACTCGCAGAGGTGAGGTT
>DAHVFY010000115.1 GCA_027316765.1 Parachlamydiales bacterium
CTCACAAGAGTTGAACTCGTCATTCAACTTGTAGCTGTTTGTTAAAAAAGTGGGTTGCTGCAAATAGGTCACAATTCAGGGTTGAAGTTTTTTTTAATTCTTGATAAAATAAGATCACCTTTACATTCAGGAGTCGTATTTATGATGTCCTTACTTCGTCTTACATTGCTCTCTTGCTTAGCTCTCAGCTCTGCACTTTTTGCTGAAGGGAGCCAAAATCACGATTGCGTTTGCTCACCAGAACAAACCTCAAAAGCCTTCACCGCAGTTGCAAAAAAATGTATCCCCGCCGTCGTCTTCATCAAAGTCCAACTTACCTCCGATAATGACAATTACGGAGCACAATATCAAAACCCCTTTGATCAAAATAACGATTTCTTCAACCGTTTTTTTGGTCTCCCTCCGCGTGGTAGACAGCAACAACCTCAAGCAGAAATGACACAAGGCTCAGGCTTTCTCATCTCTTCTGATGGCTACATTCTAACAAACGATCACGTCGTTAAAAACGCCGACAAAATTACCGTCACACTCAATACCGGAATCGAGATGGATGCGACCCTTGTCGGGGCCGACCCTCATACAGACATCGCCGTCATTAAAATCGAAGGAAAAAATTTCCCTTATCTCGAACTTGGCGACTCCGAAGAGATGGATATCGGCGAGTGGGTGATCGCGATTGGCAGCCCCTTTCAGCTCGAAGCTTCTCTTACTGTCGGTGTCATCAGCGCAAAAGGACGACAAAACCTAAAAATTACAGACCTTGAAGACTTTATTCAAACAGATGCCGCCATCAATCCGGGCAACTCCGGTGGTCCATTGCTCAACCTTAGAGGAGAAGTCATCGGCATTAACACAGCGATTGTCTCTCGCTCCGGAGGCTACATGGGAATTGGGTTTGCCATCCCAAGTGACATCGTAAAAAACATCATGGGACAAATTATCGACAAAGGGATCGTCACGCGAGGATTCCTCGGCGTTTCCTTACAAGCCGTCGATAAAGATATCGCGGAAGCTTTCGGTCTTGAAAAAGCAGAAGGTGTCCTTATCTCTGATGTCGTCAAAGGGTCTCCTGCAGACGAAGCAGGACTTAAGCAAGGCGATGTGATCACTGAATTTAATGGAACTGCCATCAAATCCCTCGCAACCTTCAGAAACGAAATCTCGCTGATGATTCCAGGAACTACCGTCTCTTTAACGATCAACCGAAAAGGGGAAATCCTCAAACTCCCTGTAACACTTGGCACCGCCTCAGATGAGCTCTCTGCAGCATCAGGCGTTGTACAAAAGCTTGGCATCGAAGTCGATAACCTCACGCCTCAACTGGCCAAACAGTTGGGATATACCAATATTGAAGAAGGCGTTGTCATCACAAAAGTAAAACCAGGATCTCCTGGGGCTATCACCGGCATGCGTCCCGGCTATTTAATCCAAGCGATCAACCACAAAAAAATCGCAAACGTCACCGAATTCAACGATGCGATCAATGAAGCGAGCAAATCTAAGCGCATTTTAATGCTTGTTCGTCAAGGCAATGCGACCAGATTCTACTCAATCAAAATTGACTAAACACAAAAAAGCCCGGGCGGGAAATCCCGCCCAGGCTCTTTTTTAGCAACTCTGTAAACCTATCCTAAAAATTAGCCGTTAATAGTGCTACGATCGCATTAGTCCTATCATCCTGGCTATCCATTTCTACGATACGCGCAATGCTCGCGTGAACCTCTTCAGGTAACAACAATTGAGTCTTAGAAAAGGATGTCTCTTCTGTAAACACCTCATTAAGCAACACCTCAGAATGCTTCAAGGCTATTTTTTCAATTCGTTTAATTAAAAGTTCAATGATTGCTTCTCTATGTTTTTTACTCCTTATTGTACTTGCAATTTCTAAAAACATCTCGTTCTCTTCTAAAGATTGTTGACACAAAGAAGACAGTATATCAAGAATTTGTGCTTTATATTTATCTTTCATTTCTTTTATAATCTCAAAAATCTCTTTTCTCTCTTTTAAAGATAATTCAAATTTATAAAGCTGTTTAAGAATCTCCTTTTTATACTTATCCTTTAATCCTCTAACAATTTCAAAAAGTTCAGCTCTCTCTTCCTCCGATGACCCAAACTTATATAACTGCAGCAAAATGTTGATCCTATTCCATCCTTTCATATCGTCAGCTGTCGTAACAAACTTAATTCTTTCATCTGATGAGAGCCTTCTACCAAGAAATTTTAAAAAGTGAATAAGAAGACGTGTTACGATATTCTGATCCTCTATTAATTTTAAAATTAAAAAAACTTCATCCAACTCTTCGTGCGTAACAATTTGAGCCCGATGTCCAAAAAAGTAAGTCAAAGTCAACTCTTTTTCATCCAAATTTTCTGTGGTTCGCGCGATATGAAGAATATCATCCCTTTGTTCCTGCGATAATTGAGGTTTAGAAACAAGAGCGTTAAGAAGAGAAATTTTTGTTATTAAATCATATTGTGGTTCAGACATCTTTATAATTAAATACCGAAAGGCCTTTTCCTGAATTTCTTCAGATACCGGTAATTGAAAAAACTCAGAGAAAAATTGAGCCTTTACCGCTTCATTTACCATAGAAATCACGTTCACATAAATTCTTTCAGTGATCGCCCTGAATACCGGCTCCCTGCGCAACACCTCTATAAAGAACCAAACTCTTACACTTTCATCTTGAATTAATGAACTGAATTTGATGATTTTCTCACTGTTTTTTAATGATGACAAACCATTCTTTTTACAACAAATCACTATGAACAATAACAATTCTATCTGCAGTGCTTGATCATCGAGAAAAGGCAAAATATCAAATCCAACTTCAAGATAGCCGTTTGAAATCAATTGCAGACGTTCTCGATAGACCGCACTGGGACTTAAAAATTCAGCACGCTCTACCAAAAGCGCATTAAGCGTATCCTGTGCATGAATCACTTTATGTAACATATTGCGGCTAGAGAACCAACGTGGAAATTCACTCTTTATTTCTAAAACGAGTTCAGGAAAATATTTAAGAATACAACTTACCACTTTACTAGCTTTTAAAATGGGAAATAATTCGGCTTTTTTTGCTTTTAAATTTTTTAACGACCGCACTTCATCATCGTCTTCAAAAACATGATCCATTGCTGCTTCAAGATCTTGTGCATCCATAAGATAGTCAGCAATAAGTCCACTGGGATTTACAGGCAATTGCTTAGACCCTGATTGCTACCAAACTTGTTGATATTTTTTTTTAGTGTGCCAAGATGCAAAAGATCGATTTGAAGGAC
>DAHVFY010000116.1 GCA_027316765.1 Parachlamydiales bacterium
GTATGGGAAACTCTGGCAATGGGCCACCTTCAGGCATCCTCATAAAGGAGTTGGATGGGTTCGCAGGAAATACTTCCGCCAAGTCGGCGACGACAAGTGGAGGTTCATGACACATCAAGGAATGTACCTGTCACGACATAGTGACCATCTTATAAAGCGGCACGTGAAAGTTGTAGATACAAGGTCCCCGTATGATGGGGACTGGGTATATTGGACCTCACGGCTAGGTAAAATGCCAGGAACGCCGCCACGAGTTGCAAACTTATTGAAACGACAGCAAGGGAAATGCAGTAAATGCACAATGTGCTTCAGAATGGAGGATGATATGCACGTAGAGTATGTCGACCACAATCCGAATAACAATCGAGTAGAAAATCTACGATTGGTACACCAACATTGCTGCAACATCCTTGAAGCGAGGTGTGGATGACAAACACCGAATTACTGAAGAGCCGGATGAATCGAAAGGTTCAAGTCCGGTTCGGGAGTCGAGTAGAGAGGGGTGACCCTCTCTACTTAGATAACTACCATCTCAAATTGCGCTGTTACGTGATTGTAGAACTAAAAGCAGGAAAGTTTGATAGCCGTGATGCTGGGCAAATGAGCGCATATCTTTCGGCTGTAGACGATCAACTTAGACGCGATGGCGATCAACCAAGCATTGGGATTATCCTATGCAAGACAAAGGACAATGTTTTTGCCGAATACGTTTTAAGAAATTTTAACCGACCAATTGGCCTGGCAGAATTTGAAGTCAAAGTTGTTGAAAAGCTGCCTAAAGAACTCAAGTCAAGCCTACCTACAGTCGAAGAGATTGAAGCTGAATTAAGCATAGTCTCCGAAAGCCCAAAGAAGCCGAAAAAGATCAAAACAAAAAAGTCTAACAGCCATTAAGACAACTTGGCTGGTTTAGAATGAATTTTAACCGAGATGCTGGCATATTGATCCTCTGTAAAACAAATGAATAAGAAATCTAACGACCACTGGGTCTCTCAGTTCTTGCTGAAGTCCTTTGTAAGGGACGGGCAACTTTGGATATACGACAAAATAACCAAACGACGCATAAGACGCCCTACAAAGGCTATTTGCTGCGAAGAAGGCTTCACTACTTTTTCTCCTAATGAAATCCCACCTGGAATCGAAATCCTCAAAGATGGCAAATTTTTAGAAATTGAATTGTCCAAATGGGAGCGTGAACAGAGCTTAACAATAGCTAAGCTAATGGAGCATCGGACTATAGAATCAATCTCAGCTGAGGAATTTTGGGAGCTGGGCAAGAAAGCGAGAGTTTATTCCCTAATATGCGCGTTCGTCATGGGGTGCATATGGACGAAGCAGGCAAAAGTAAATGAAAAGCAGCCTGTACGGAAAGTTAGCTCATTGACAGTTTGTTGACGAAGGTGGTACCTTTCCACGCCATGACCGTAAATTCACAGCCAAAACGCCAGCATCACATTACTGCAGCTTATTCAGAGTTCTTTGCTACCCAGATTAAAAAAGGGTCTAAGACAAAGTATGAACTGCATGTTTACGATCGGACGAAATCGTCATGGAGAATATCTCAGCCGTATAATGAAGCGGTCGAGCGGGATTTTCAAACGATCGACCATTTCATAGGGCTTGATCCCTATTTTTTCGAGAAAACCTTCAGTAGAATTGAAGGCCTTGCTATAGAAGCGATCAAAAAAATCTTGCAAGAAGGACGCATTTCTTTTTCGAAAGAAGCATTTGGCCCTGTCATCAATCTGATAGGCATATTTGCTGGTCGCAATCTCTTTGTTAGAGAGGGCTTGGTGCATTGGGAAAAAAGACGCAGTCTTGAGGCTCTTTGCGCGGCCCACAGGGACGAAGCCACCTTTCGCTCAAGTATTGGGTGGGTTCTGTATGAATACAATATTGGATGGCCCGCATTCCCTTCCTATGAAGAGTCTAAACGCTTCCTTGAGAACGGGCGGTTTAAGATTGATGTAGATCGTTCCTTAATCGTAGAAAAAATGGAGAATCTGGCCTGCGATCTCGTCGATGTTGCTGCTGCGCACAATTGGATGCTCCTTGAAGCTGCAACCGGCAAATTCATCACTTCGAATAAACCGGTCAATCCAGTTTGGACGAGAAGTGAGAAGCGACAGTTCCCCGTGTTTGGAGCCCCAGACACTTTTATCGTCTTTCCGATTTCACCTAGTTATGCCTTGCTTGGCTCTTGGTCGCCACTCCCATCTTATGGGGTAGTTGACGCTTTGGTAGTTGAGGGGGTGAATTGGGTGACCGCGAATACTGGAGCGACTCAGTTATTTGCTTCAGAAAAGCGTGATTTGATAGAGCTTGCTGGGCCACTACACCTGCAGGAATTCCACAGGCTATTAGGAACTCATCTTATTGAGTATAAGAGTGGATATTGAAGGAAGAGCAAATGGCTTATAGCGCTCTAGTTCATTCATTCACACACCTTTTTAATAGACAGTGTAGTCTATTTAAGACATTTTTGTCTATTTTCTGCTTCAAAAACATCATAGGGTAGACAAATAATAGTACGTATACGTATAATTCAGTTATTAACCAGGAGAAACATCATGTTCACACCTAGCTTAGGATTTACCCTTCTTTTCGTTTCAAATCCCCAAAAAAGCGCCCTCTTTTATCAAGAAATATTGGGGATTGAACCGATCGAAGAATCACCCACATTCGTCATGTTTGCTCTCAAAAATGGCGTGATGCTTGGTCTTTGGTCCAAATACACAGCAGAACCTCAAGTTGTTGCCCCTGCTGGCGCATTGGAAATATGCTTCCCAGCTGAAGATGTAGATGCTTTGTATGAGCAGTGGGGTAAAAAGCATGTAACTGTTGCTCAGAAGCCAACCGATATGGATTTTGGACGCACTTTTGTTGTTCTTGATCCCGATGGGCACAGAATCAGAGTGTACAAACTCCATGAGGAGAAGTAATGGCGCGATATTGGATAGGGGTTGCATCTAAAGAGCACGTACAGAGAGGAGTACTCGGAGGATTTGCTCAAGTCTGTCATGGAAAGGCTGGTCCGTTGAATCGGATGAAGGAAGGAGATTGGATTGTCTATTATTCTCCCATTATTAAATTTGGGCAGAAGGAGCCGTGCCAATCTTTCACAGCAATAGG
>DAHVFY010000117.1:0-313 GCA_027316765.1 Parachlamydiales bacterium
CCTACTGCGACAAGGCTCCAGCTACTGGCAACGTTATGAACTGCACTATGACTTAGTAGTCATGATAAGATTGGAAAAGTCTACTGCTTCTAAATGATATATGGGAGAGAGGACTTCATGGTGCTCAAAACATTTTCTTCCAAAAGCTCTATACAAAAGATCTTCTTCTAAGGTCGAATTTCGAAAAACCTCTCTAGCTTTATCCATGTCATAAGCTCTCAAAAACAAAATTAAATAATGACTTCCATTGTCTTCTTTAATAAATCCACATTCGATGAGCATACCTTCATTGGCAAAAGTCTCTAGCACCGCT
>DAHVFY010000117.1:323-3128 GCA_027316765.1 Parachlamydiales bacterium
TTCCCGCCGCTCTCCCATTGCTGATTGATAATAAGCTTTGACTTCTTCTAAACAGCCTTCTTTGATCTTGCAAGATGAGCATCTAATTTGTGAATACTGATCCTGAGCAAAAGTTGACACAAAAAAACACATAAAAGTCAGAAAAAACTTCATCCGCCCCCCAGAAAACGACAAATTACAAGAAACCTTCAAGTCCCCAGTCGACAGTTCCAGGACATTCTTTATCTCGATTAAATCGCAAAGAGGGACTACCTGGATATCTTCCAGCGATAGTTATCTCCCCGTTATCGTTAGTAAGCACCCAAAAGCCATGTCCTGTAAGAGATTTTCCATTATCAGTGACAGTACCCGCCAAATAGGCACATGCACGGGCAGATCTAAGCCCTAAAGGATCAATAAAATTAATGGGATTATTGCCAGCATATGCATATGGATTGAAACTTTGAGGATTGATCAATTTACCAAGGCTTGGATCAGAGGAAATAAATCGTCCAATTTGAGGATCGTAATATCGATTTCTCAGAAAAACCAGTCCTGTTTCTTCCTCATATGCTTCTCCCGCATAGTTAAAATGATTAGGCACTTGAGAATTACTATGACTACAAGAACCAAAAGCTTCATAAGCGTATTGATTGCAAAGATGCCCATTTAAATCAGACAGAGCGATAACATTTCGATCTGGATAATCATAGAGATAAAATTGAGAACCATGAGAAAGAATTTGGCTTAGGCGAGATAAACCATAAATATAGCAAGCTTTTATCTGTTTCTCAGCCGTTGCTTCAATAAGAACCTGGGTGATCGGGGAACGTGCGTCGTTGATGTAAAAAGTCTTTTCTCCGTTCACAATCTTTGCGATTCGCCGACCTTCTGCATCATAATGATAAAAAATCTCATATTGTTCATCGCAGTACTTAACAAGATTATCATGTACATCATATCCAAATACAGCAGTCTTACCAGGAGAAACTTTTTTAATTAAATTGCCTCGAGCATCATAGAAAAAATGCAGGTTTCCAGCTTTGATGAGTTGATTATTGCTATTATATTGATACTCGAGAACCTCTTTCGGAGTTTCTTTGGTAAGTCGATTCCCTAATTCATCATAAGTAAATTTTTCATAACCATTAGGATGTGTTATGCTAATTAAACGACTTAATTTATCATAAGCATAATTAATAAATGTCGATTCTTTATCTGTAATTTTTTCAGTACGGATACGATTTCCATTCCCATCAAAAAAATACCGAAAACCCATAATAAGAGATGCGTCGGCGCGCCTATGAAATACTGAAGTTATTCTTTTGGCATTGTCATATCCGTATTCTGTTGTAATTCCATTAGGAAAAATGCTCTTGATGAGGGTATTAGTTGGATGGTCATAAATATAGTAAACCTTTCCAGAAGGTGAGCTTACCGATATTAATCGATCCGATCCGTCATAAGCATAGGTAACAACCATTCCTCCTGGATAGAGAATATGCTCAAGACGCCCTCGCAAATCATAAGAATAACGGATGGGAGCTATTCCAGGGTAAGCAACCGCGGTAAGGCGATTTAACAGATCGTATTTATACTCGGTCGATCCACTTCTGTCATCAGCAGCAATGCAGTTGTTATTAGAGTCGTAATGATAATAAAAAATATTAGCATCGGAATCTACAACTTTGACAAGGCGATTAGACAAATCATATTCATATTGGATTCTACTACAATCAGCATTACTGAGCTCAATGAGATTCCCCAAAATATCATATTGAAATGTACGAAGTGTTAATCCATGAGAAGTATTAACGCATAAAAAATGAACAAAAAAACAAAGAAGGGTCAATTTCTTCATCATTCAATCTCAACGCAATTTTATTTTTACCGATATCTGTACAACGAATCCCACTTAATCCCTATTTCTTCTGGAGGAAGATCATTATTGAAGGGAACAACGACGCCAACAGGAATGATATAATCATTCAATCTTTTCGCATTCTTAGCATGCACGGGTGGGAAATCCCCAATATCGAATTTTGACCACCCCTGATCTCCTAGTCTCCATGCTAAAGTCCCCCAAGCGGTAGCGCTCCCGTGATTTTTGATACGCAAAACAACATTGACATTTTTGAGATAAAGGTCTTTTTGAGGGGGCTGCACAATATCCTTTTCTGGATGAGACAATAATTCGAGTACTTGATTGTCATTCAGCAGATAAGCCTGTACTTCGATATTTTTAGCATACGCAGGACTTCTATAAAGCCAACGAACAATGAAAATTGATTTATCGCCTGTAATTGTATCCTTAATTTCCGAAAAAGCTAAAATCCCTATAATGGTTGCTAACGCAATTGCGCAAAAGGAAGGCTTCTTCATTTTATTCTCCCAAATATTTCCTCAAAATTGGATTCATCAATTGGATATGCGATTTCCCCATGATGAGAATTTTCAGATTCCGATTGAATCGTTATATCCCCGCTCCCTAAGCCCCCTTCTATCAAAGGAAACAATGAGTTTTTTGCAGCATTTTCAAAGGCCTTTTCTGTATCGGCAATATTCATTTCTTTTAATGAAAACTTTTGCTCCTCTTCTCCGAACAAGAAATTCGAAACCAGGCAAGCAATAAAAATTAAAAACTTTTCTTTAACCATAAAATTCACAAAATAAAATTAATGTGAGAATTCATCTTGTCACCGAGCAAGTAGAAATTCAAGACTTTTTACAAAAAAATCAAAAGGAAACGTTGACCTGATCCCCAAAAACTAGTCCATCCTAAAATAGAAGTTCGTGTAAAATTTTAACCTTAAAAGGACACGAACA
>DAHVFY010000118.1 GCA_027316765.1 Parachlamydiales bacterium
AAGGGACTGACGAGATTGCCGATAAGTAAATCGGCGCTCAATGCCATTTCGGCAATTTGTTCTGGAGTGGAAGGGAGTAATTCACGTTCATCGTCAGCGGGCAGTAGTGTATGTGCACAGAAAAATAAGATGGAGATCCAAAAGCGCATAAGTTGCCTGTAAAATTTTTACAAGTTAAACGCGTAGGTTATCTTATCGAAGTTCTTTTGGTCAAAGAATTTTACAGAATTAGTTAAATATTCTTTATGCAATCAGAAATATAAGAGATTGACCTGATCCCCAAAAATTAGTCCATCCTAAAATAGAAGTTCGTGTAAAATTTTTAACCTTAAAAGGGCCCGAACAATGAAAAAATCAAGATTCACAGAAGAACAGATCACCAAGATCCTGGAGGAAGGAAAATTGGGAATTGGCATCGATGAACTTTGCCGTAAGCATGGGATCGCTAAACCAACCTATTATAGTTGGAAAACGAAGTTTGGCGGAATGATCGTTTCCGAAGTTCAGAGACTTAGAACGCTCAAAGCAGAGAATAGTAAATTAAAAAGACTAGTTGCAGAACAAGCACTTGATATTGTGACTCTGAAGGATGTCTTGTCAAAAAAGTGGTAACCCCACGAGTTAAAAAAACTGTTCCCTTATCGCGGCGTCCCAATAACAATTGACATTGAAATGATGAGGGGTCGCCTGGGGTCTTTCCAAGATTCTGTTCTTTATATAGGAAGTGGGCTTATTCCAAACGATAGTCGCGCACCAGAAATTACTCGCGAATGGAAAAATTTATATTACAAATTAAGAGAGCAGAGCGGGCATGTTTTTGGATCATGAGCCTTGGCTTTACAATAGGCTCTTGCAAAGTGGATGATTTGTAGGTGCAGTTTGGCCCAAGAATTGCGTGGAAAAAGACGCTTTAAGTCGCGCTCTGTTTGTTTGACGGAAGAGCCATCGCTGAGATTCCAGCGCTTTGCACAGCGATGGATATGAGTATCTACGGGAAAGGCGGGCTTGTGAAACGCTTGCGCCATTACGACAGAGGCTGTTTTGTGGCCAACACCTGGAAGTGCTTCTAGCGCTTTAAATGTCTTTGGAACTTTGCCTTTATATTTTTCGATAAGAATTTTTGAGAGATGCCAAATGGCGCGCGCTTTTGAGGGGCCAAGTCCACAGGGACGGATGATCGTTTCAATCTCTTGAATAGAGAGTAGAATCATGTCTTGAGGTGTTGCAGCTTTTGCAAATAGTTGTGGAGTAATTTGATTGACTCGTGCATCGGTGCATTGCGCGGAGAGAAGGACTGCAATGAGTAGTGTGTAGGGATCGTGGTGTTGAAGCGCAATAGCGGGATTTGGGAAATAGATGTTTAGTATTGTTTGAACAGTTTTTGCGTTCATTTGCCGATACAAAATTTTGAAAAGATTGCGGTGAGGATATCTTCTGTGATATTTGTACCGATGATGGTGCCAAGCTCGATGAGGGTTTGCCGCATATCAGAGGCGAGAAATTCTGGAGAGATTTCTGTTTTAAGACCACTAATGAGAGCTTTTAACGAAGTGATTGCATTACCAAGACTTTGGTAGTGGCGTTCATTTGTGATCACAATCTCCTCTTTTGAGGGAGGTCCTTTTTTCCAGATGAGGTTTTCAATGGCTGTGTGCAATGTGTGGATTCCAATTCCATTTTTTGCAGAGATGTGTGCGCTATGAGGATAGGAGAGCATAGAGGGTGGTTGCGCAAGATCGATTTTATTCCATACAAGGATTGTTTTATCTTCAGGAAGTGTTGCAAGTAGATGTTTCTCTTCAGTTGAAGGAGGTTTTGAAGCATCCATGACAAAAAGAATGAGATCTGCTTCTTCGATAGCAGTTTTGCTACGGCGTATTCCTTCTGCTTCGATCAGTTCGTCTGTTGTTCGAATCCCTGCTGTGTCGATGAGTTTGAAGTGGAGATTGCCAAGACGCATGTCTGCTTCGAGAAGATCACGTGTTGTTCCCGCAATGTGTGTTACGATGGCTCTTTCCTTTCCAAGAAGAGCATTCATGAGGGAGGATTTGCCGACATTGGGTGCGCCGGAAAGGCATAATGAAAGGCCGTGATGAAGGATTTTTCCTTCATAAAAAGTGGCATGGAGCATGTCCATCTTGTTGCAGGTCGATTCTAACGAATCGACAATCTCTTCAAGACTTGCGAATTCAAGTCCTTCTTCTGGGAAATCAACCCATGCTTCTAAAATTGCAGCGCTGTCGGTAAGTTCTTTTTGAAATTGTGTAATTTTTTTAGATAAAGCGCCTTGTAGTTGCTTTTCGGCGGCATCTAAGTGAAGCTCGCTTTTGGCGGCGATCAGTTCTTGAACTGCTTCTGCTTGGCTTAAATCGAGTTTGCCATTGATAAAGGCTCTAAAAGTAAATTCTCCAGGTTGTGCCGGGCGTGCGCCCGCTTCTAATACTCTTTCTAGCACGCGGCGAGTAATGAGAGCTCCTCCATGACAGTGAATTTCAATGGTGTCTTCGCCTGTGTAGGATTTAGGCCCATGCATCGGGAGCAACAGCACTTCGTCGACGATCTTTTTTGAAGCATCTAAGATTTTACCAAAATGAGCTGTATGAGATTGATAGTTAGAAGCTTTGGCGGAAAAAATTTGATCCGCAATTAAGAGGGCATTTTTTCCTGAAATGCGGATGACAGCAATCCCTCCCTCTCCGGGGGCAGTAGCAACGGCTGCGATCGTTTCTTGTGGGTCGTAAGGACGGTGAACAAATTTCATGGGGTCATTTTATAGAACTTCTTATTTATTTTAAATTCAAACTTCAATATTTTAAATACTACCCCGAATTGTGACCTATTTGCAGCAACCCACTTTTTTAACAAACAGCTACAAGTTGAATGACGAGTTCAAC
>DAHVFY010000119.1 GCA_027316765.1 Parachlamydiales bacterium
TTTATTTACATATTTACTATCTTCGCTACTGAATTCATCTAGCATAATTACTCCATTATGCATTTCGGAACAAATTTGAAGATGATTGTATTTTCGCCTGCTGGCTTTCACGCAGTTTCTCATCAAGCGGTATTTCATCCAATACATCATTATTTTGTGCTGGTGAACTAGTATTGCTTTTCACTGTATTCATCAATGACGCCATAATCTCTTCTCTTTGTTTCATCAATGCCTTTTGTAAATCGTCATTCCATTCTTTAATTCTTTCTTCCATTTCTTTCCTATATTGTTCTTCAGCATCTTTCATTTTTTGCTGACATTCATCAAGTTGTTTTTTCAATCCTTGAATATCAGCTTGTTGATTATTATCTTTTTTCGAAGCTAAACTAGATATAACCACAGTTGTTGAATGCTTTTGAACAGACAAACTGACCGCTCTAATGCTTTTTGTTAATCCTTTTGGAGACTTAGAGCCCATTTCTTTTAACAATTGATCCAAATTTTGGATAACTTTTGAGTGATCAGAAGTTTGAAAATTTTTTCTTTCTTCTCTAATAATTCTTACTCCATTTGCAACATGCTCATTTTGTTGCCGAAATGCCTCTAGTTCGTTAGTTTCGTTATTCGTTTCGCGGCTATCTCTTGCACCTTTATTATCATTATCACGTTGAAGTTTTTTAGCTTGTAACCCTTCATACTCCCGATTACACTTATCCAGCTGCACTAATAACATGCTTTCTTGTTGTGCAAGTTCTTGATCGTAAATGAGCTGTCTTCTCGTTGCCCCTGCATCTTTGGGCAATTTCATTTTCACCGTTACTTGGGCCCATCTATAAAAGCATGCCTGGTAACCTTTGTTATTAGGCTTTTTCATATCAGGATGGCACTTCTCAAGCAAAAATTCGACTATTTTCTTATTTTTTGATTGATATGCGAGTGAAAGCAAAGTATTTCCGTTATCATCAACTGCTTGTGGATCAACTATACCTACAAATTTATAGAGATTATCTTCATTTAACCCTGCTTTAGAAAAACACGCTGGGATATTGGTCATAATATTATTTTTTTTAATTAGAACTTCTTTATATTTCTTTTTAAGTTTTTCTCTTCTTGCTATCTTGCAAAATTCTTTTTTAGTTTCATTTTCCACAATGAACTCATCATACTTCCTTTGTGCGACGCTTGCTCTAGTTTCTGAAACACCAACTATCTTTTTATTTTTTTCGCTTAGTTTTTCTATATCGAGTTCATTTTCTATATTGTATCTGAATACCGCTAATAATCTTAATGATGTTGGATAGTCTTTTGATAATTGAGTTGTTAGTCGTTTCTTTGCTTCGCTAATGATTTGATTTAATCTTCGTGCATCGAGACCATTCAATGCTATTGTTAACTGGTTAACAAGCGTTTTTTCTCCCTCTTCGAGGTTTGTTTTAATGGCATCAAATATCCGTTGGTTTAAATCCTCTGCCATACTAAATTTATCTAGTACCTCATTGATAGATTTAGCGATGCTAGCTCTCAGATTCATATAAATTTTTTTCTCAAAGGTTTCTTTAGCATCTCCTTTCTGAAAATATCTTATTTTTTCTTCATCTAGGTCGTTTAACTGTTCCCACAACTCAATTTGACTTTTGTCTATATGGTTAACTAATAATTTTATAAAAGGAACATATTTATCTTTACCCATTTTAATTGCATCAATAACCGCACGCAAAGCCAACTCTTCGAGAGAGAGATCGCGAGTATCAACATTAACGTTCGGCATTGTAGCTACTAGTGCTGCTGCTGGTGTTTGCACGGTCTGTGACGCACCCGTTGTTAAAAACTTTTCTAAAGCTGTTTTTTCTTCAGCCGTTCCATGAGAACGGATATATTCAATATCATCATCTAAAAAATCTTCATCAATTGTAGTATTAGAAGCAGCGTCATCTTGTGTGGTTTCTTTTTCAGCCTTTAAAGACGTACTCTGTCTTAATTCTTTAGGAAGTTTTCTTTCACTCTTCTCAATATTATCTGTTGAAATCTGAGAAGTGTTGCTATTCGTCGATTTTCTGTTATCCATTTCCTTTACCTCAGTAATTAGATCTTCAAATAATAACAATTGTTTGTACATTATTTGCTCATTTTTATGATGGCATAGCAATTATTAATAACAACAACTGTAATTAATGTAGGACATCGTCCATATCCCTAGTGCTCTTTTTTATTCTACGTCAGTACTATTAAGCTAACCTTATGGGCACCTCTAGAAATTGCCGTCGTATATGTCATAAAGGTTTAGTAATTTTTTGCCTTCGGGAGGCAGATGTCGCAGGTTCAAATCCTGTTACCCCGACCAATTTTGTAAAAACTCATCCCCTCTCCCAGAGCGCTGTTTGCGCCGACCCCAGGTAAAGAATACCCCACTGAATTTGCCCTGAAAGGGCGGAAGATGCTGTATTATGGCACTTACCCGGATTTAAAATTAGCTAAATGTCTTAGGCCCACTCGACCAATTAGCATCATCTTGTTTAGCTTCTATATTTGCTTGTGTATAGGTTGAGCCCTCTGAATTATTAGATAGCATTTTTGCTACTTCAGCCATGAGCTCTTCTTTTTGCTTTGCTAATGCTGCTTCCATTTCAATTTTTTGTTTTGTTGATGCGTCTTTAAGTTGGTTTTCTAATTGATTTTCAAACTCATTTATATTTCCATTTAAATCTTTTGTTTGCTTTCTAAGTTGTTCGAATTCTTTATTAAATGCCTCATGGTCCTCAATTACCTTTTTCCATTCCGCATCTTCTTCCTTGCTTACATTCGCGATCGGTTTTTCAA
>DAHVFY010000011.1 GCA_027316765.1 Parachlamydiales bacterium
CTGTAGGCGGCGCTGAGATTTCCGTTTGAGGTGTCGTTGGTTCTGTCTGGATGGTTTGCTCGTTCGCGCGCAATCCTAAGGGGGAAATTGCAAGAGCTGTTGCAAGGAGCGTTGGGATAAGTTTTCTTTTCATGCTTTAATTCCTCCTCGTAGAAGTAAAGTGAATCATATCCTCTTATGCATTTAAGCGCAATCCTAAGCGGTATATACTCAAAATGAAAAAAAATTTTAAATTCACTTTGGTAAAAAGAAAAAAAGTATGTACACTCCTGGTTTTTGAAAGTCAAAAGCATAAAACTTATCAGACAGGGAGGTGTGGATGAAGATTTTAATTCGTTTTTCTTGGGCGCTTTTCAAGTGGAAAGAGTATAGATGGAATGTTAAATTGCCGGCTAATCCCTATGATGAGAGTGTTATTTTAAAATAAGAATTTAAGGTTGATATGAAAAGAGTTTGGTTATTTCTATTACTTTGCTCCTGCGGTTCTGATCAACAGAAGTTAAGACCGTTAGAAAAGATGGATCGTTTTGCAGTGATGCCTGTTATCTGCTCTACAGAACTGGATAATAAAGTGCTCATTAAACAGTTTATTACAGCTCTAGAAAAAGTGGGGACTGTGTCGATCGGGGAGATAGTGCATGTTCCTGTAGCTCTTATTTTTTGGCTCGGTAATATAGGAGAAGAGAGACGAATTAATATGCCAAAGGGGAAATTAGGGGATCGGGCTCTATACTTTCCTGTCATTTGGGGCTCCTTGCAACTTCGTGCAGAAGTGATGATGTTGAGCAATCATGCAGAAACAGACTGTAATATCTGGCGTAAGGATCTTTATTTTGAAGAGGAGGAATCAAAAGAGATGACAACTGAAAAAGCTGTGGGCTATATGCAAGATCTCGTACAGCGTTTTGCTGACGACTATAGTAAAGATAACGGCCCAACTGCTCGCCCTCACTTTTATCTTAGCCTAATTGAGCTTGAGGCCGACGAGACGGTTGAATAATAACCCAACTTGTCCCCTATCCTCCCTTAGGTGCATAGCGAGATAGGTGAGATGCAAGATTTGTGACGAACCGCAGGTCTTTAGACCTGGGGGCAAAGCGCAGCAGATCATCTATCGTAGCATGTATACCTCTTTTTCCTCCTCATTTAATGCAAGAAAAAGTTATGGGTAATTAGGGTGGGGTTATTCGAGGGCGAATTGGATGGGGAGGCTGAGGGGACGGCTAAATAGCTTGGAGAAGTTTTGTTTGAACTGCTCGGGGTGGATGGTGGTTCTGTAGGTGTCGCATCTGAGTGTAATGGTGATGTTGTTGTGAAGAGCTTCTAGGATGGCTTCTTGCAGTTCTTTTGAAGCCAGAAGGCGTTGGCCTCCTTCAAAAAGGTAGGCAATGAACTCCTTTTTTTCACCGTTTGTATCTAAGATAATCGCAATAGTTTTATCACTTTTTTTGATTGGGTGCTCACGAGCTCCAAGAAAGAGCTTGACTCCTTCATTTGTTTTGTGAAACTCAAGGATCATTCCGTGTGATTTTTCGGGTGGGAAATAAGAGAGTTTTGCGCCATCAAATAGGGAAGAGCCCGTTTCAATATGTTTTACAGACCAATTAGAAGTCTGTGTGCATGCGGTAAAAAAAAGAAGGATAAAAGCTATTTGAGAGCTTCTTGAAAGACGAGGAACTGCCAGAAAGGACCCATATCGGAAAAATTGGTGGTAATTGTTTTTTCAAAAGGTTGCCAGTATTCCTTTTGAAATTTTTTATCTTGAGGGGAGATGCCTACAAGCGCTTTTTTCACAGATTCAAAACTTTTTTTTAGCATCTCTTGCCTTTCTTCTCCCGGAACGGGCATAAAGAGATCATCTGTTACGGTAAAAGATTGGAATGCTCTTTGAAAATCTCTTGTTAAAGAGCCAAATTCTTCCTTAAGCGCAGCTGCAGTTAGGATGTAAGCAATTTTGTCTTTGAGAAAAATCATCTGCATTAATCGAACATCGCCCCATTCTGTTTTTGTATCGATTTCTGTAAGCGTTGATTCTCCAGCACGTGTTCTAATCTTGCCAAGTTGTCTAAAGTGATTTTGTGGAGACCTTTCGTGAATGGCTTTGACTGCTTTGATGTAATCAGAGATTGAAAGATCGCCAACAGATTCCACTGCGAGGTTTAGGGAAGGAGAAAATCCATTTTTGTTAGGACCGATAAAGCCGAGCATGACATGCGTCGCTTTACTTTCAGGAGTTGCAATCTCCCAACCCTTAGGTGGGCAAAAGTAGCTGTAAATTTTGGCTTCCGCAAAGAGGGGGATAGCAAGTGCGATGAAGTAGAGCAGAATGCACTTTTTAATCATGGGCTGTAGAGCTCTTGCTTTGATGAAGCAATGCGCATAGTAGGCCGATTCCAAGACCGAGACCAACACCCCAGCCAAGTAAAGATTTGCTTAGTGATGTGTAGGAACCATCATAGGCACCGTCTCCGACTCTGTATAAAGAATCGGTGTCTTCTGAAAATTCTGAGATATCATTTTCTGTGGCAAGGAGTTTTGTCGAAGAACTGAGTGCCATTAGCGCGCAGAGACAACTGAGGAGAACTTTTTTCATAGCAACCTCTTTTGAGTCTCATCTTGGCATAGCAACCTCGTTTACTGCAAATCTTTTGTTTTCACTTGAAAATAACTAGCACATAGAGAATAAAGGATGTTATCTCCAGTGGAAAAAGGTGCGTAATGAAAGGATTAGATACCGGCAAAGATAAAGTTAAAAAAATATGTGACGTGCTCAAGAAAGAGACGTTAGAGCCTGCCAAGAAAGAAGCGGAAGAGGTCATTCTTCAAGCCAAAGCTGAGGCTGAAAAGATTATTAAGCACGCGGAAAAAGAATCTGAAAGAATGCATCATGAAGCACGTGTTGAGATCGAAAAAAATAGAGCAATTTTTCAAGCATCTCTTTCTCAAGCTTCTCGACAGGCGATCGAGCTTCTTAAGCAAGAAATTGAAGAAAAATTGTTCAATAAAGAATTAAAAGCAGTTCTCATGAAGGGGATTGAAGCGCCTAAGGTGATTGCGGATTTGATTAATGCTCTTATTAAGGCCCTTGAAAAAGAGGGACTTGATGCAGATTTAAGCGTATACATTTCTTCGGCTATTCCAGCTCATGCGGTCAATAGTTTACTCACTGAGAACATTCTCAGTAAACTGCGTGAAAAAAGTGTTCTTCTCAATGAGAGTGCTGGAGGGGTTGAGGTGAAGCTTCATCAGGAGAATATGACAATTGATCTATCGCTTGATACGTTGAAAGAGATTGTCGCTCAGTATATCCGCAAAGATTTTCGCGCATTGTTTTTTGGATCGAAATAGCTTAAGGAGCCTTGAGGTTAGATGGGTAATTACTACTTTTTGGCGCCGTCTTTGCCAGATCTTGTTTTGGGTCAAAAACCTGAAGTTTCTTTTGAGGAACTAAAAAGTAGAACTGAAATCAATCTTACAAAGAAAGATCTGCCAAGAGCAAAGATTTTTGGTAGATTTATTGATATTAATAATATTCGCTCACAGCTTTTGGAAGAACCTATTGATCCGCGTGGAAATTTATCTGAGAAGGAGCTGGATGAAGCTCTTCTTGTGCGCAATATTTTGCCCGAGTATGTATTTGATTTTTTGGATCAATTTGATACGGTTTCTGAGAAAATTCGTCAGTTCCCCGGGCTTATCTCTAGGTTTTTTGCGGAAGAAATTCCAAAATCTCGAGGTTTTTTGCGCACCTATTTAAATTTTGAAAGAGATTGGAGGCTTGTTTTAACAGCTCTTAGAGCAAGAACCTTGAAGCGCGATCTTTTGCGCGAATTGCAGTTTGAGGATTTCACAGACCCGCTAGTTGCTCAAATTTTATCTGAGAAAGATGCTCCTCAATATGAGCCTCCTGAAGAATTTCATGAGTTAAAGGAAATTTTTCTCTCGTGCGGAGATGATCCTTTAGAGCAGCATCGCTCTTTTGATGCTTGGCACTTTCGAAAAATTGAAGAGATGGTTGTCAAACCCTTATTTTCAATTGATTGGATACTGTCTTATATGGCGCGTCTCCTAATTGTTGAGTACGACTATGAACTAGATAAACATAAAGGGAAGATGATCGTTGATACCCTTACGCAGGAATAGAGATGAGTAAAGTAATTGCAACAGGAAAAGTAGTAAAGGCTTTTGGAAACCTTCTTCATGTCGAATTTGATGGAGATATTCGTCAGGGAGAAGTTGCTACAGTGCGCCTTGGCGAATTGAACTTAAAAGCTGAGGTAATCGAAATTGCAGGGCATGTGGCAAAAATTCAGGTTTTTGAAGATACAAGAGGGATTAAGCTCCACACCCCTGTGCAGTTTTCCTCCCATCTTTTAGAAGCGGAGCTAGGTCCAGGTCTTTTAACCTCAATTTTAGATGGTTTGCAAAATCCTCTTGAAAAAGTGGCGGATGCTTCTGGTTTGTTTTTAATGCGGGGAGTTTACCTGCCACCGCTTGATCGAGCAAAGCATTGGGACTACCATCCAACAGCTAAAGTCGGTGATAAGTGCGAGAGGGGAGACTCCTTCGGCTATACGATGGAAGGGAGATTTCACCATTTGATCATGGTGCCTTTTAACCATTATGGAACTTATACACTCACATGGGTTGCAAAGCCGGGTTCTTATACAATTGATACGATTGTTGCGCGCGCTGTTGATGAAAAAGGGATTGCCCATGAGTTTAGCATGCTTCAGAAATGGCCCGTCAAGATTCCTCTTTTTGAAGGGGAGAGAGTGCGCGGCGATAAGATGATGGACACCGGTGAGAGGATCATTGATACACAGTTTCCCATTTTGAAAGGAGGAACTTTTTGTACACCAGGTCCCTTTGGAGCCGGAAAAACAGTTTTGCAGCATCATCTTTCTAAGTATTCTTCTGTTGATATCGTGGTTGTAGTCGCTTGTGGAGAACGCGCGGGAGAAGTCGTTGAAGTCTTAAGAACGTTCCCTCATCTCATCGACCCTCATACTTCAGAACCGCTTATTAATCGGACAGTAATCATTTGTAATACCTCTTCCATGCCAGTTGCAGCGCGTGAGGCATCAATTTATCTAGGAGCCACTATTGCTGAATATTATAGGCAAATGGGGCTTGATATTCTTTTGCTTGCCGATTCGACATCTCGTTGGGCGCAGGCGATGCGTGAGATGTCTGGCAGATTAGAAGAGATTCCCGGTGAGGAAGCGTTCCCAGCTTATCTTTCTTCTCGAATTTCTGCATTTTATGAGCGTGCAGGTGTTGTTGCGCTTAAAGGTGGAGGGAAAGGTTCATTAACAATTGGTGGTGCCGTTTCGCCAGCTGGCGGTAATTTTGAAGAGCCTGTCACACAATCTACTCTGGCAGTTGTTGGTGCTTTTTTAGGGCTATCTCGTGCTAGATCTGATGCGCGCCGCTATCCTGCAATTGATCCTCATATTTCATGGAGTAAATATGTCGATCAGGTTGGTGCAGAGCTTGATACCTTTGCTGAAGGGTGGAAAGGGATGGTTCTTAAAGCGGCAGCTCTTTTGAAAGAGGGAGATGATATTGGTAAAAGAATGGAAGTGATCGGTGAAGAGGGAATTTCCCTTAAAGACATGGTCGTTTTTCTAAAAGCTGAACTGTATGAATTTTGTTACCTGCAGCAAAACGCGTTTGACAAAGAAGATGCTTATTGTCCATTAAATCGACAGATTGCTCTTTTCAAGTTAATCGACAAAATTTTCTGCACAGAATATGTGTTTGATAATCATGATGAGGCGCGTGCTTTTTTTCTGGAGTTGCAAAATATGATCCGCAACATGAATTCTTTGCAGTTTCAATCAGATCGATATAAACATCTTTTTGCGCAGATTGAAGAAAAGATCCAACATGTGAGTAAACATAGATGAAAAAAGTCTACGATAGAATTATGGCGATGCGCGGTAACCTTTTGAGCGTCATGGCAAAAGGAGTAAGTTTAGGAGAGCTCGCACGCGTCCACAAGCAGGATGGAAGAAGTACATATGCTTCCGTGCTGCGGATTGAAGGAGAAGAGGTGACTTTGCAATGCTTTGAGAACACGCGCGGTATTGCCACAAATGATCGGGTCACATTTCTTGGTCATCAAATGCAGGCAATATGTAGCGAATTTTTGCTTGGAAGACGCCTTAATGGTGCGGGAGAGCCGATTGATAATGGACCTATCATTGCAGGAGAGCATCTTGAAATTAATGGTCCCTCTTTTAATCCCGTTAGAAGGGTGATTCCGCGAGATCTTGTTCGTACAAATATTCCAATGATTGATGTGTTTAATTGTCTTGTAAAGTCGCAAAAAATCCCCATTTTTTCGATTGCAGGTGAGCCCTATAACCAGCTTTTGATGAGGATTGCAAATCAAACAGATGCTGATGTCGTTATCATTGGCGGGATGGGACTGCGTTTTGATGATTATCAAGCATTTATTGACAATGCCGAGAGATCGGGATCCTTAGAAAAAACGATCATGTTTATTCACCAAGCAACAGATCCTGCTGTTGAGTGTCTTCTTGTTCCTGATATGGCTCTTGCTTGCGCTGAAAAATTTGCGGTTGAGGATAAGAACGTTCTTGTTTTGTTAACGGATATGACGGCGTTTGCTGATGCGATCAAAGAGATTTTGATTACAATGGATCAGGTCCCTTCAAATCGAGGGTATCCAGGCTCTCTTTATTCTGATTTGGCATCACGTTATGAAAAAGCAGTCGACATTGATGGCAGCGGCGCTATCACAATTATTTCTGTGACTACCATGCCAGGCGGCGACGTTACACATCCCATTCCAGATAATACCGGTTATATCACCGAAGGACAATTTTATCTGCATGGAGGAAGAATTGATCCTTTTGGCTCTTTGTCACGGCTAAAGCAAAACGTCATTGGGAAGGTGACTCGTGAAGATCACGGGGATATTGCAAATGCTCAAATTCGTCTGTATGCAGATTCCAAGAAGGCAAGAGAGCGACAAAGTATGGGGTTTCGCTTGTCGAGATGGGATGAAAAATTACTTCAATACTCTTCACTTTTTGAAGAGAGAATGATGAATCTCAATGTGAACATTACGCTTGAAAATGCGCTAGATCTCGGATGGAAGACACTGGCTGAGTGTTTTGAGCCTCAAGAAGTGGGGATTAAACAGCTTTTAATTGATAAGTATTGGCCAAAGAAATAGGTAAGTTGTGGCAGAAGAAGTAAAGCTGACAAAGATGGAACTGCGCAGCCAACAGGTGAAGCTTGCGCAGCTTCAAAAATATTTGCCCACACTGCAGCTTAAAAAGGCGATGCTTCAAGTTGAGGTAAATACAGCGCAGCATGAAATCAATCAATTGCAAGGTGAATTTAAAAGCGCAGAGGAGCGTGTGCTTGATTATGCGTTATTGCTATCTGATAAATCAGCTTCCGATCTTTTTTCTGCGATCAAGATTGATAAAGTGAGTAAAAGATATGAAAATATTGCCGGGATTGATGTTCCTCATTTCGAAACAATTTCGTTTGAGGATGCAAGCTATGCCCTTTTTGATACACCTCTTTGGATGGAGTCCGCTGTGTTATGGATTCAACATCTTGTAACACTAAGAGAAAAAATTAAGATTGGTCATGAAAAAAAAACAGCTCTTGAAAAAGAACTTCGAGAAGTTTCTATTCGTGTAAATCTTTTTGAAAAAATTATGATCCCAAGAGCTGTTGGCAATATTAAGAAAATTAAGATCTTCTTGGGAGATCAGCAGTTAGCAGCTGTTTCTCAAGCTAAAGTTGCCAAGCGCAAGATTTTGCAGCGTTTTGTGGAAAATGAAGAGGAAGAGACATGATTATTGAGACTCTGAAATATCTATTTATTGGAGCAAAAGAGGATCTTGATCTGTTTTTTGAGCGCGCTCAAGAAAAAGGTTGTATTGAATTTATTGCACCCTCTGGAAAAAAGCCAGTTGATTTTCCATCTGCAATACAAAATCTACTAGCAGCTCTTAAGATTTTACGTAAGCTTCCTGTCAAAAAAGCCTTTTTGAGTAATACTAGTAGAGCATACGCTTGTGAATCAGCTTTGAGAATTGTTACGATTAAAAATGAAATTGAAAGGCATGAAGAACAGATTCGGTTGCTTCAAGGTGAGATCGTTCGTGTCGCGATTTTTGGGGATTTTTCAATAGACGATCTTGAATATATTGAACGAGAAACAAAGCGCTCTATTCAGTTTTTTTGTATGAAAACGGCAAAGGCGAGTCGCATTGAGATTCCGGAGGAGGCTATTTATGTTGGCACAGAATATGATCTTGATTATTTCATAGCGATTAATAAAAAGCCGACATCCTATCCCGATATGATCGAAATGAGAATTGATCGCCCTCTTGGAGAGTTACAAAATCTTCTTGCATTTCAAAAAGAAACAAAACACCAACTTGAAGCGGAACTCAAAGGATATGCAGGCTTTGGTGAATTGCTGCAACACACACTTGCGTCTGAGCTTGATGAATTTTATCTTGTGCAGGCAAAAAAAGAAGCAGAATATCCGATGGAAGAATCTCTTTTTTCTATCGAGGCTTGGGTGCCTGCTAATAAAAATGCCGAGCTGCGCGCAATTCTTAATGATGTCGCAGTGCATGGAGAACAGATCGCTCCTGATGAGGAAGATCGGATTCCGACCTGCATGGAAAATAGTGGGGTTTCAAGAATTGGTGAGGACATTGTCAAAGTGTATGACATTCCTTCTGTTAGCGATCGAGATCCTTCACTTTGGATCCTTTCCGCGTTTACCCTTTTTTTTGCAGTCATTGTTGCAGATGCCGGTTATGGCTTCCTGTTTTTAACATTAGCTCTTTATTTTAAATTTAAGTTTCCAAAAATTCAGGGCGCTGCAAAACGTACCCTTAAGTTGTTTACGATTTTATCTATTGCTTGTATCATTTGGGGAGTGCTTACGGGTGCGTATTTTGGAATTAATTTTGCATCCGACAGTATTTTTGAAAAGACATCTGTGATTCGCTATCTTGCAGAGAAAAAAGCAGAGTATCACATTACGGAGCAAGATAGAGCTCATCAAGAGTGGCTGGCAAAACAACCAGCTCTTGCTAATGCGACAAGTGGAAAAGAGTTTATTGAAAACTCTCAAGTCATTACAGAGTTTTCTAATAATATTCTTTTAGAGCTCTCCTTGTTTTTTGGTGTAATCCATATAAGCCTTTCTTTTTTCCGTTATTTGAGAAGGAATTGGGCAGGAGCCGGATGGATTCTCTTTCTAATTGGGGGATATCTTTATTTTCCCTATTCACTACATGCATCGTCGATGATGCAATTTTTAGGGCTGGTTAATAAAGCGACAGCCGGTAGTTTTGGTATTCAGATGATTTATGTAGGCCTTGGTACCGCAGTTGCTTTGGCTCTCATGCAAAAGAAACTAAAGGGGCTTGGGGAGATTGCAAACGTGATCCAAGTTTTTGCAGATACACTTTCCTATTTGCGCCTTTATGCTCTTGCATTAGCTAGTACAATTATGGCGGATACATTTAATGCAATGGGATGCAATCTGGGATATTTTCTTGGTGCTCTCGTGATTTTACTAGGACATAGTGTGAATATTATTCTCGGTGCAGGAGGAGGGGTGATCCATGGACTTCGTCTTAATTTCCTAGAATGGTACCATTATTCCTTCGAAGGAGGAGGACGTCTTCTAAGACCTCTTAAGAAACTCACCCTGCGCATAAAGGAAGAGTGATTAAATGAATCCTCTCTTTTGCATACAAGATGATTTTAAGAAAATTAAAAAGGAGTGATCAATGATCGATTATGGAATGGTAGGACCAGCGCTTGTTTTGGGCCTTGGATGTATTGGCAGCTCTATTGGCTGCGGGATTGGTGGCATGGCCTGCCACGCTGTGATGGCACGCGTGGAAGAGGGTCATGGTCAATTCATTGGAATGTCTGCCGTAGCATCTTCTCAGTCGATTTACGGCTTTGTTCTGATGATTTTGATGAGTAATAGTATTAAGGCGGGGAACTTAAGTCCACTGTCGGGTATCGGCATCGGTCTTTCTGTGGGCTTGGCTCTTCTTTTTTCTTCGATGTATCAAGGAATGTGTGCTGCGTCAGCAATTCAAGCAACAGCTAAACAACCTGCGATTTTTGGTAAATGCTTCATTGCATTGGGAGTTGTAGAATCCTTTTCCTTATTCGCATTCGTATTTGCAATCCTATTGATGTGAGAAAAATAAAATGAAAAGAACCCTTTCTTCAGAACTAGCTCATTGTCTTGACGAGCCCGTCATGTTGCGCGGTTGGCTTAATAACCTGCGCGCTTTTGGAAAATTGAATTTTCTCATTTTGCGCGATCGGGCAGGACTTGTACAAGTTGTGATCGAAAGTAAAGAGGAGTTGCAGAAGATTGCACATTTGCATCCGGGCTCTGTTTTAAGAATCAAAGGAAAAGTCGTTGCAAGTGCGCAGGCAGGTTTGGGAGTTGAGATTATCAACCCTACAATTGAGGTTGAGTCTGCGGTGCTTGAGCCGCCTCTTTTGGAGTACTATAAACCAGAAATGCAGGCAGATCTTGATTTTATTCTCGACCATAGAAGTATTGCGCTTCGCAATCGACAGATTCAAACTGTTTTTCGAATGCAAGCAGATATCGCACATGCCTATCGTCTTTACATGCACGATGTCGTTGGTGCTTTCGAATATTTTTCGCCAAATCTCCTAGGAACTTCGTCTGAAGGAGGAGCAGAATTTTTTAATGTTGATTACTTTGGCTACCCGGCAACTCTAGCTCAGAGCAGTCAGCTTTATAAACAGATCATGGTAGGCGTGAACGAGCGTGTATTTGCAATCGCTCCCTTTTTTCGTGCAGAGCCTTCAATGACCTCGCGTCATATTGCAGAGGGGAAACAGTTTGAGTTTGAAATGGGTTTTTTCGAGCACTGGCATGAGATTTTGGATATTCAAGAAGCATGCATCAAGTATATTGTGAATTATCTCGTAGAACGCTATCCAGGGCAAATTCCTATTCGCGCTCCAGAAAATGTTCCTTTTCCACGCCTTACTTTTTTTGAAGCACAAGAGCTTTATTATAAAAGAACCGGGATTGATGAACGACATGAACCTGACTTAAGTCCTGCAGCAGAAAGAGAGCTTTGTCGCTACGCCGCAGAAGAGTTTGGAACAGATCTTGTTTTTATTACAGATTGGAAAACACAGAAGCGTCCATTCTACGCATTTCCCAATGAAAACAATCAAGAACTCACCAATACCTTCGATCTTCTTTGTGCTGGCACAGAGATCACCTCCGGTGGTCAAAGAAGACATACCTATGATTCTATGGTTGAAGGAATTCTCTTAAAAGAGATGGATCCGGCAAGTTTTGAAGACTACTTAAGCATCTTTAAATTTGGCATGCCCCCTCACGGCGGTTTCGGCATGGGCCTTGAGCGACTCACGATGACCCTTTTGAAATTGAAAAATATCCGCGAGGCAAGCCTATTCCCGTCAGATCCTAAGAGAATCGCCGGTACGCGTCTTAAAGCAAAGATCATCTTTGGCAAAGAAAACATTCGCAATGAAATCCTTCACTTACTTCGCGATCGCGGCTTTGAATTCGACCATAAAACCCACGAAGAAACCCCCACTTCAGAAGATTCAGCTAGAGTTCGCGGCACAAAACTCGAAGAGGGGATCAAAGCGATTATTCTTCGCGGTAAAAATAGCAAAAAAAACTATCAAGTCAACATCCCCTCACATCTCAAAGTAGATATGAAGGCTGTTGCTGCGAGGGTGGGCGAGCGATGTGAATTTGAAGCACCTGAGGTGATCGAGGAGCGATATGGCCTTCAAGTAGGAGGGATTCCCCCATTTGGTAACCTTCTGAATATCGAAACCTTCTTCGATGCTACGATTGCAACCCTTAACACCGTAGCTTTCAACTGCGGCCTACGCACAGAAAGCATTGTGATGAAAGCTGCAGACCTTATCGCTATTGTCAATCCCGAGCTCGGAGCCTTTGCCATATAACTTTTTCTTGAGTGCTTTTCAACTGGAAGCACTATATAACTCCCAGGAAATCTTAAATTTCAAGTGACAATTTAGATTGTTAAGTGATATCTTCTTTCCGAGATTATTGATTTAATTCCTGCATTTTGAGGTATTTATGTTCCCTACCGACCCTTGTTCCGGAAATGCTTCCAAAGGGTACTCAACGCTAGATTTTTATTACAATGATAACTCATCACCTCCAGAACAGTTGCCTCAGTATTTTAAAATACCTCGCTCTCAGCCTCACTGTCCACGTCGTTTACCACATCAAACTCCTCCTGTGCTCCGCAAATCCGACGGAACACCCTTGCCCATGCCTAAAAACCATCCAGGAGCTAATCGAAACGTCCATATTAAGGAGAATGTACCAGTAGGCGATCAAGTAGCTGACGTTTGTGAGCTTCCATCTGGCTTTTTTACAGGACACACGCAGCAAATAGAGGTTCTTACAGGTCCTGATTTTTTAGTAGGGTGGGCTTCAAGCAAACATTCAGGCGGCAGTGCAAAAGAAGCTAGAAAAAAATGTTATGACGAAATGGATGCTAAGATAAAAGAATATAACAGTAAACGACCAGCACAAGAGGGCGGCCTTCTAAACAAAGAAGTGACTGTAATTAATCAACAAAAACTAATAGTTGAATGTCCAGAATTTAATAACGTTAAAGAGCAATCGAAAATAGCTTTAGAAGTGTTGGATAACACATGCACTTTTATACCTTGTCAAGATGAACCTATCACAGATTCTTTCCAGATTGTTCAACAACAACCAAATGTACCGCCGCCTGTTAGTAATGAACCACTTCCCGCGCCTACATCTAATAAAAATCTAGCAGATTTACAACAAGCTGCAGTTGATTTTTTAGAAGAAAGATTGCAGCAAAAAGAGCAAAAAGATTTTAACCGTTATAAACCTCTTCAAAATATTCATAAAGTTGCAAATCAGAAAATCAAGGAAGGTGCTGCAAAGCAGGTGCTTGGGAAAAGAAAATTTGAAGAAGTCAAATTGAGACATAAAAAAATTCAAAAAATTGATCATTTGATTGAAAAGAGCTCTGGAGATACTGTGACCTTTCATCACAAGGGGACAAAAGTAACCCTTTCAAAAGCACAGGCTACTGAATTCGTTAAGCAACAGAGAGTTCAATGTGAGAACACCTTTCAGGAGGGAGTATCCAATCAATTCCAAGGGGTATCTCAAGCCGCGATGGGACAGGGTATTAAATCTATTACGAAACAGGTAGGAGCAGAAATAACTGCGGCTCCAGCGGCAGTCGCCTCAGAACTGGGCAGCTCTCTTGGACATGCTTTGGTACACTGTGACCAATATGATAGTGTTGGCGACGCAGTCATGGATGTTGGAAAATCTACAGCTGTCAATACTGCAGTTCACGCCACAAAATCTATTGCTTTAGAAGCGCTCAAAGGCGCCGTTAAAGAGGTGGCACCCTCTTTAGCAAAAAAAATTCCGGGAGTGTCCACAATAGATGTAGTATGTCAATTAGGAGTCTCTCTGCACGATGCAACATCTGTGAGTGATGCTATAGATAAATTGGCGGATACCGGTGCGAATATTGGAATAGAATGTGCTTCTTCTTACGTAGGAGGTGCTATAGGGCAAGCAGTAATTCCTGTCCCTGTTGTGGGCACTTTCGTGGGTGGCGTTATAGGGGGAGCGCTAGGTTCTGGGGTAATTAGGCTAAAAGATAGTGTACTGTCGTCTGAAGTAAATCAAGATAACGAACCACCTCCTGTTAGTAACGAATCGCCTTCTGGTAGTAACGAACCACCTCCTGGTAGTAACGAATCGCCTCCTGGTAGTAACGAACCACCTTCTGGTAGTAACGAACCACCTTCTGGTAGTAACGAACCACCTTCTGGTAGTAACGAACCACCTTCTGGTAGTAACGAGCAGTCTAACGCATCTACGGCTAATTATCTAAAAAAAAGATTGCAACGAAAAGAGCAAAGAGATTTTAACCGTTATAAACCTCTTCAAAATATTCATAAAGTTGCAAAGCAGAAAACCAAAGAAGGCGATGCGAAGCAAGTATTTGGAAAAAGAAAATTTGTAGAAGCCGATTTGAGATATAAAAAAATTCAAAAACTTGATGACTTGATTAAAAACAGTTCTGGGGATACTGTGACCCTTCATCAAAAGGGAACGAAAGTGACTCTTTCAAAAGCGAAAGCTACTGAACTCGTTAACCAACAGAGAGTTCAATTTGCGAACACCTTTCAGGAGGGAGTATCCAATCAATTCCAAGGGGCAGCTCAAGCCGCGATGGGACATAGTGTTAAATCTGCTACCAAACAGGTAGGCATGCAATTGAATGCTGCTCCAACGGCACTTGCCTCAGGAATGGGGGGCTCTCTTGGACATGCTTTGGTACACTATGACCAATATGATAGTGTTAGAGACGCAGTCATGGAGGCTGGAAAATCTACTCTTGTGAATACTACAGTTCACGCTGGAAAATCCATTGCTTTAGCAGGAGTCAAAGGCGCCGTTAAAGAGTTAGCACCCTCTGTAGCAAAAAAAATTCCGGTGCTGTCTACAATAGATACAGTATATCAAGTAGGATCCTCTGTGTGTGGTGCTAAATCTGTATGTGATGCTTCAGATAAATTGGCGAATATTGGAATAGGATATGCTTCTTCTTACGTAGGAGGTGCTATAGGGCAAGCAGTAATCCCCGTCCCTATTGTGGGCGCTTTCGTGGGTAGCTTTATAGGGGGAGCGCTAGGTTCCGAGGTAATTATTCTAAAAGATAAGGTAATAGATAAGGTAACAGATACGTTAATAGATACGTTAATAGATGTGGTGGAAAATGTTAACAAATACAACAAACATAACAACCACAACGAATACACCAAACATAATAATCACATCAACCATAACAACAACCACGACACCACCACCACCACACTACACCACAACAACCGCACAACTACACGACCACAACAATCACACTAATCACAACAGTTACATTATCACACCACAGCACCACAACCACTACCACCACAACAACAACCACGCCAACTACATCAGCACACCGCCGCCACCACCACACCACAACAACAACCACACCACCCATCGTCAATCCCGAGCTTGGAGCCTTTGCCGTATGATCTTCTCGTGGAATTTTTGATTGCTGCGATAGAAATTCTAAGTCTACGACCGAGTTTGGTATAAAAAATACTTGTCATTTCAAGAGAATTGTATTTTTTTTGCGTTTTTTTAAATAAAGTTTTATTACACTTTGTTGTTGATTTAAGTTAAATAATAATTATTGTTTTTTTTAAAACGTGGATTTGATAAAATGTAAACCAAATTAATTCAAAGACTCGCTATAAAAATCGAGTTTATTAAAACAAGGTGAAACTATGTCAGCTTTTAAGAGTACATTTCGTGTATGCACATTTAATGCGGGCGCAGGACTTAGCGATTATCGTCGTCTAATCGCTTACCTTAATGATGAAACGCTATCTGCTGGAAAGTTTGGCAAACTTCCAGATTTGCCGCAGCAAAAGCAAGCTCAAATGGCTAAAGCGTATGGAAATGCTTTGAAAGAGACTGCAAATCATTTAGTTGGAAAACAAGGTGAGCAACCCAAAGCGCGTGTCTACCTATTGCAGGAAGTTGGTAGTATAAAACGGCCTATCGTAGAAAGATTGAGAGAGAATGACTTTGCTATTATTTATGCCCCGGATTCAAAAAAAAATCAGCAGGGAGTTGCGCAACCAGACACTGCGATTGCTTTAGATAAAAGTCGATTTTCTAAAATTGAGAATCACTCCTTTTCAATGGTCGTTGATCAAGAAAACAAGATTAAAAAAGATGTAGCGATTGCAACTGCTATCGATGCCATCACAAAGCAGCGGGTTGTCTTTGCTTCTATTCATGCGCCCGGATGCGATCTAACAAAAAGTTTTGTCGATCCAACGGATGCAGCTCGCGGGGATTTTTATTGTCAACAGGTAGCAAAATATATTAACGCTTTAGGTCAAAATGCTATTAAAATCATTGGCGGAGATATCAATGTAAATCCTGAGAAATATCAGGAACGTTTTGATATTTTTCATGGTTTTGAGGTTATGCGCACCCATCGTGCTACAAATGTGAATCCTTTAAATGAACATGATAGAGCAAGAGAGCTTGATTATTTCTTTTTCTCTGCAAATGGTAATCATAACCAAAAGGCAGAAGTGATTTCGCGAGATGATGTTTTTGGGCCACTGTCAGGGGAAAATCATTGTTCTGATCACTTTCCTGTTGTTATGGACGTTACTTTAACCTCTGTTGGATCACCACAAAAAGCTGAGAAAAAAAGTGGTAGCACGTCTCATCATAAAAAGTCTTCATCATCGAAAAGCTCCAAACCTTCTAAAACAAAATATAAGCCTGTAAAACAAAAAGAATCTTTTTCTGCTTGGTTTTGGAGAACCTTAAAGTCTTGTTTTTGCTTTTGTTTCCCACAGATCCGTACAAGAAGAGCGTAATTGTAAACTCACGAATTGTTATGTAGCTGACGCTCGATTTCACTAACAGAAAATCGAGTGTCTTTGTCGCTTGCATCGATTTTTTGTTGGATCTGCTTAACGCTTGTCATTACGGTTGAATGGTCGCGTTTAAAGAGGGTGGCAATCTTTAGAAAGGGGATTTTAAGCTGAGTTCGGCAAAGGTACATGGCAATTTGACGAGGAAGCGTGCAGTCGTGACTTTGCGATTTGCCAAGAATATCTGCCGGACGCATTTGATAATGATCAGAGGTCGCTTTAATAATTTTTTCAGGAGTGAGTAGAGACTCTTGTTCCACTTCGCAAAGATCTCCGATGAGTTTCTTCACTTCGCTAACCGAGCGAATGTCGGTCTTATTAAGATGGGAGCGCAAGATTAGAGCCTTAAGAGCTCTTTGTAGAGATTTTGTATTTCCTTGAAAGTGGGAGACAAGAAAGGAAATGCTTTTAGTGTCTAAATGAAAATTGAGACTCTCACAGCGCTTGGTTAACATCTCTTCGAGTTCTGCAGGGGTTAATTTTTCTAAAGGAAGGATGATTCCCCATTCAAAACGGCTAATGAGACGCGGTTCGATCTCTTCAAGAGATTGAGGTGCTTTATTTCCGCTTAAAAAAATTTGTCTACCTGTTGTGTGAAGCGCATTGAATGTGTGGAAAAGTTCTTCTTGAGTTGCAGCTTTTCTTGCAAAAAGATGTACATCATCGATAAGAAGGACTTCCGCATGTCTGTAGGCATCTCTAAATGCACGCATGACACCGCTGCGGATGGCATTAACAACATGCTCTGTGAATGTTTCTGCGCGCACGTAGACGGTAGAAATATGTCGATTTTTTAATTCACTTGCAATTGCCATCAGAAGATGTGTTTTACCAGTTCCTACTCCGCCCTGTATATACACGGGATTAAAACTCCCTAGTTTTTCGACCCCTGTTGCCAAGTTGGAGAGTAATTTAAAGGCGATTTCGTTGCTTTTTCCCGGGATAAATTTTTCGAATGTTGCATGTGGATCAAGAGAATCAGATGCAAACTGCAGGGGCAGAGGGGAGATTTCAACTTCTTTTTTATTTTTCTTTTGTACAGGGGCAACAGAGGCGACTGTCAGATGGATGTGGATCGGACGGTGGTTGTTGTTAACGAATTCTTTTTGAACGCGTTTACGCATTTGCTCTTCAAACCATGTCATCTGGAATGCATCTTTTGCCTCCAGATAAAGGTTGCAGGCATCATAGTCTACAACCTTTAGTGGGCGCAGCCATTTCTTGACAGTCTCTTTTCCCAGTTCTGGCTCAAGAGTGTTAAGAAATCGTTCCCACGCTTCCATGATTCCAAAAATGTTTTAAGTTTTTACAGCTGCCGTTTTTTTCATGCTCTTCATCATATACCACTGTTGCAAAATGCCAAATACCATGGAAGATAACCAGTAAAGGTTAAGTCCTGAAGGGAAATGGTAAAACATGACTGCAAAGACAATCGTCATGATATTGCCCATGAGACGTTGCTGCTTTTGCTGATCTGTCAATTGAGAAGTGTCTTTAGGCAAGGGGGAGCTGATCTTTTGTTGAAAGTACATCACAGCCCCTAAAATAATGGGAAGAAGATGAAATTCAGTTCCAAAAAAGATGATGGGATACCCCCAGCTAAAGAGAACATCAGGTGCTGTTAAATTTTCGATCCATCCGGGAATGAAGGATGCCCCTCGAAGTTCAAATGTTGATTTTAGAAGATCGAACATTCCAATCAAGAAGGGGATTTGAATCAAGATCGGGAAGCAGCCTGTCAGAGGGTTAACTCCTTTTTCACGATAAAGCGTCATGATTTCAAGTTGAGCACGCTTTGGATCTTTTTTGTATTTTGCTTGAATCACGGATACTTGAGGTGCAATCTGCTGCATTCTAAGAGAAGATTTGATGGACCATCCGTTTAGAGGATAGAGCATAATGCGCAGAGCTGCCGTTAAAAGAATGATGGATACTCCCCAGGAGCTGGTTATTTGATAGAAAAATTTCATGAGCATGAATAAAAACTTTGCAAAAGGCTCAGAAATAAATGTAAACCAACCCTGAAAGCTCATGGCTAAGATATAGTTTGGGTTGTATCCTCTTGCAGGATCTGAGAACGTTGCATCTACGATTTTGAGCAGATCATCTTCGAGGGGTCCTGCATAGATGCGGAATTTAGCGAGCTGGTTAGAAGAGCGTAACGGGAGATAAACCTCGTAGCCGGGATATTTATCAGCGGGATAGAGCTTATAATGTGCATCGATTAAGGTAAGTCTTGTTGGATCGGTATTTCCAGCGATGTTGTACGCGCCAAACCCTGTTCCTATATCTGTTAGAGGATCGATGATGATTCCAAAAAAGCCGTTTGAGTTAGAGATCCAGTCAGGCTGAACCCCGCTGATTGTGCTTGCGACTTTGGGAAGATCGATCTGTTCTACTTGTGGTTTGCGACCTCGATTCATTAGATATTTGATATTCGGAGTGAAATTGCCCGAAATTAATTCTACTTCAGGGACGCCGGAGGTAAGCTGTAGCCCGCGTGCATCTCCATCGATTTTGATAGAGAGTTCGAAGCAGTAAGGAGCCTCAAGAGCGTGCTTAGGTAAGGTATAGGTTTTTGTAATACGTCTATTAGACTCTACAGTTTCAAACTCTATTAAATCTTTTTCTAGTCGTGTGACGCGATAGTGAAGTTTTGCGGTTGTGGGGTCTTCGGAAACAGTGTTTAGAGCATAAAAATTAGGGGGAATTGCAATCGTTTTTTCACCTGATCTGTTGAAAATGCCTCTTCGCAGCAAAGGATAGTAACCGCCCAGTGTTCCTTTAGAAGACTTGCCTTGGTAAGAAGTGTACCCTTTTGATGGAAAATAATCGTTGGCCGGGTAATCGCTTTCCATAACTTTGTCGAAGCTAATTGCTCTTACAACACTTGAAGAATTTTTTTCGTCGTGAATCGGAAGGTTGATTTCAACAAGTGCACCACCAATGTTTGAAAAGACAAGTTGTTGGTACTCGTTCTCTAGAACGTAAAATTCTTCTTCATTCTCTTTTGCAGTATTTTCAACTTGAGGTGAGAATGTTGAAGGTGGATACGACATTTCGGGAGCTACTTCTTCTTTTTGCATGTAAGCTGCGGCCGCTTGCTTTTCTTTGATCCGCTCCTCTTCTTTTTTGTCAAAAAAATTGTGAATGAAGTAGAAGGCGGCAACGAGTACGAGAACAAAAATTAAGGAGCGCTTATCCATAGAGTCATTTACCTTTAAGTTGAATTAAGAGATGGCTTATAAAATCGGCAAAAGCCGAGTTTATAGACATTCTCTGAGCATCTTAGCACAGATCTGTAATAAAAGGGAACTTGACATATGAGACTGATATAGGGTATCAACTTTTTATTAAGAGACTGTTGTTCAGCATAAGCTTTTGTCATTCTGTTCAACGGGTGTTTTTAAGGGGTATTTTATGGATGTCGTTGTCCTTTCTAGAATTCAGTTCGCTCTTACCAGCATGTTTCATTACATCTATCCACCTCTTAGTATAGGCCTTGGTTTGATGCTAATCATCGTTGAAGGAATGTATATTAAAACTAAAAAGCCGATGTATCAATCAATGGCTAAGTTTTGGAGTAAAATTTTTGCTTTAACATTTGCTCTTGGCGTTGCAACAGGGCTTGTTCAATTGTTTGGTTTTGGTACTAATTGGGCTAGATATTCTCGTTTTGTTGGAGATGTTTTTGGAAGCGCCCTTGGTGCAGAGGGTGTATTTGCTTTTTTTCTTGAATCGGGTTTTTTAGGATTGATGCTTTTTGGATGGAACAGGATTAGCCCGAAAATGCATTATTTTTCGACATGGATGGTAGCTCTTGGAGCTCATTTCAGTGCGCTCTGGATTGTGGTTGCAAATTCGTGGATGCAAACGCCGGCCGGTTACAAAGTTGTAGGAGAGGGTGCTAATGCTCGAGCCGTTGTCACAGACTTTTGGCAAATGGTTTTTAATCCTTCCTCTCTTGATCGCGTGACTCATGTTATCCTGGGATGTTGGCTCACAGGAATTTTTCTTTATCTGAGCATTACAGCCTACTATCATTTGAAAAAACGGCATCTTGTTTTTGCAAAGCAATCAATGAAAATTGGCCTTATTTGCGCCTTATTCGTGCTGTTTTTGCAGCTTTGTTCAGCAGATTCTACTGCGCGTGGTGTCGCTCTCAATCAGCCCTCCAAACTCGCAGCTATGGAAGGAATCTATCAGACCAAGCCTTATACTCCTTTGAATTTATTTGGATGGGTAGATACAGCTGAGCAAAAGGTAATTGGTGTTGGGGTTCCAGGTGCCCTTAGTTTTTTAACTTATCGCAATTTTGAAGAGCCTGTTGTAGGGCTTGATCAAATTCCCAAAGAGGAGTGGCCCAACGTTCAAGCGGTCTTCCAAAGTTATCATTTGATGATTGCGATGTGGGGGCTTATGTTCCTTGTTGTCCTTTTTGCGCTTTATTATCATTGGAAAAAGCGTTTACACACAACAAAGTGGATTCTTTATGCTCTTGTATTTTCTGTGCTTTGCCCGCAAATTGCCAACCAAGCGGGATGGATCACAGCGGAGATGGGAAGACAGCCCTGGATTGTATATGGACTATTACGCACTTATGAAGGAGTTTCTCAAGGAATTTCCGCAAATCAAGTCCTTGGTTCGATTATCATGTATCTTGTGATCTTTATATTTTTATTTCTTGTTTTTATTTATTTGCTTGATCAGAAAATTAAGCATGGTCCTGATATGGAAGAAGACGAAGCTCTTGTTTATAAGAGTAAACAATAGGAAAAGTATTTATGGGTCCACTCACTCTTGACATTCTGTGGTATTTGGTAATCATTGTTGCTCTTATGTGTTATGCAATGCTTGATGGATTTGATCTTGGTGTGGGGGCATTGCATCTTTTTACAAAAAAAGACCAAGAACGACGCCTTTTTATGAATGCGATCGGTCCTCTTTGGGATGGCAATGAAGTCTGGATTGTGATTGTGGTGGGCGCCCTTTTTGCCGGTTTTCCCGATGTTTATGCAACTTTACTCTCTGGGCTCTATGATGTAATAATGTTGCTTCTTGCGGGTTTGATCTTTCGTGCTGTCGCGATTGAGTTTCGTAGTAAAAGCCCCTCCTTAAAGTGGCGTTTTGCGTGGGATCGAGTATTTTCAATTTCAAGTATGATGATTGCTTTCGGTATAGGTCTTATTCTCGGGAATTTGGTTGAAGGAATTCCTTTAGATGAGAATCAGGTGTATTTGGGTGTTTTTGGAGATCTTTTTCGCCCCTATCCGGTTCTTGTCGGTTTTACGACACTCGCTCTTTTATCGATGCATGGCGCTATTTTTCTCGCTATGAAAACCGAGAATCCTTTGCACGCTAAGCTGCGGCCATGGATCAATCGAAGTGTGATCGTTTTTATATGCTTTTATTTAGCAACAACGATTGTGACTCTTTTATTCCAGGTTCATATGTTTGAAAATATGAAGAAATTAGGATGGTTGTTCCTTGTGCCTATTGCCTCTTTTGCAGCAATTATTAACATTCCATTCCAGATTCGTAGGGGAAATGATGGCTGGGCATTTGTTTCTTCCTGTGTGGCAATTTGCACTCTTCTTTCTCTTTTTGCCATTGGAACCTATCCGACGTTAATTCGTTCAACCGTAAACCCTGAAAATCATAGCCTTAACATCGTAAATTCTGCCTCTTCCCCATTGACACTCAAGGTCTTACTGATCATTGTTGCAATAGGGCTACCTCTTGTTTTTGCCTACGGCTTTTATCTTTATCGCACGTTCCGCGGTAAGGTTAAGCTCGATGAGCATTCCTACTAACTTAAGATAAAAAAAATATATATGTATATATATTTTTTAAATATCGCTTTTTAACCAAATTTAATATAGAATATTCTTCAAAAGAAGAGGGGTTATGGGGTCTTGTTTACCTTGCTGTAGTGCTCAGAACTGGGGACGTCAGTTTTATCTTAAGCGCGCGGAAGCCGATGATGAGAATGTGATTGTCTTCAAAAAGGACATCATTTATGACGAGAAAAAATGGACAGAAAAGCTCAAGATGGAGGGGCTCTCCTGGACTGTTTCAGATTTAGGAAAACGTTATATTCCGAAAGGAAGATACGTGGTGAATAGGGATCATCCAGATCAACCGCTCATTATTGCTGAAATTAATTCTTTGCAGAAGGGTGGGGAAACTGGTTTTTGGGCAGATCCTTCATATGTTGTTGCTATGAAAGCAGCTTTTGCAACAGTTACGGGTTTTGTTGCAATTGGGGCTGTGATTAACATGGTCATTAATGTCGTGCGTATTCCTCTGAATTTAATCGCAACTTTAAGAGATGTTTTTGATGTTACTGTAGACACATTAGATGATCAAGGTATTGGTGCAGCGGTTATTACTCTTGTAAAAAGGACAATTGTTGATGTGACAAGCGTGTTAGCCGAAGGGATTTGGAGTGTTGTGCGTATTCCTTTTTATGCACTTATTTTTCAAGTTTCTTTGATTTATACAATTTTTTGCCCTTACCAAGGACGTCAAGTTGCGGCAAAGGTTGAAAGAGCGTGGCATTATCCTTGTCTTAGGGCAGATGCTGTTCATCTATTTTTTCGTGATGAACAAATAGAGGGTTTCGGTCAACTTTGTGATAGGGTCAATAACTTTGATCAACTTCGCTATATACTCAATAACAAGGTGTTTTTTCTTTTTTTCTGCTATCAATCTCGAGGATCTTATGCTAATAAAAAGTATGAAAATGGAATTCCAAAGTATGTTAGATTAGATCCGGTACGAGACTAATCTTCTTGGGTAAGAGAGTCTAGTGTGGCAATCCGGCGCACCTCTAGTTGTGATTCTGCAATGACGACTCGTTTTCCTTCAATTTCTACAAGATAGAGAACAGATTTTGGACTGAGAGTTCGACGTTCTAATATTTTGATTGAGCGGGAAGATAATCCTCCGCCAAAACGACCTCGACCAAGACGACGTAAAAACCAGACAGTTAAAAAGATCAGAACGAGAAGCCCACCTAGAGTTAGAAGCATTCTCATGAAAGCTCCTTCGTAGGAGATAGGGGACGCTTCATGGGTTTCAGTTGGAGTAAGGGTGTTAGCTGATGGTGGAGGTAGGGGATTTGTTGTGGGCGGTGTCATCTCTTCTGCATGAATTGCGAAGACTGTTAAGAGAAACACTAGGCAACATTTCAGCTTTAACATAAAATTCCCCATTTGCTTAAAAGTATGATGTATACCATGGATAAGATAAATAATGATAGGAAAACACTCATCGATCTTGCCTTAAAAGCTGGAAGAAAGAGACAGAGTGGGCAGACAGGTTACGTGCATCATTATCATGAGGGTAGTGATAAAGAACAACATACGATCCCTGTTTTTGATAATTTTTGCTTTGTTTTGGCACTTTTTAAGAGTCGATTGAGTGAAAATGTTGTGGAAGGGAAAGAGCTCCTTAAAAAATTGCTTAAATTTCAGGTAGAGAGTCATTTTCCTGTTTATCTTCACGAATATCCAGAATGTCGCAGCCTTTATCTTGGCTCTTGCATTCATTATGTATTGCAACTGATCTCTCTTGAATTTTCCGGTATTTTAGGTGTAGATCTCAAAGAGGCTCTTGATCGTTCGATGTGCGCTCTAGCAAAGGGGGAGATAGCCCCATCTCGTATCCCTAAAACACCGGCTGAGTGGGGAGAGGCTTTGGCATTTTCTAAGATCTCTTTTGAAGAGGCTCTTGATTTTTGGAATCCTGAACTTCATGCCTATATAGGTCCTTCTCAATTTTTTGAAAGAGGGGAGCCGGCTGTTACCTTATTTGATTTGTATATGGGACAGCTTTTTGGATCATTTTCTCGTAGAGCTCTTGAAGATCATCCGATCCATTTGCGCGCAGCTCTCCTATCACCGCCTTCTTCAGGTTGTTTTAATACCACTTTAAGCATGTCAACATTTTGTTATGCGGGCACTTCTATTTTTTGGGGCGATAATGAGAAGCTGCATAGTCTTTATTGTCATCCAAAGAAAGCAGATCTTGAGAAAATTGCAGACGATTATCTATTTAAGTTATCTGAAACTATTCCTGATGAAGGAGAGGATCGGCATGAGATTGCATTTTATGCCACACTTGACACGTCGACAACTTTTTTTGTGAATGGAAAACGAGCGACGACGTTTCAGATGGGCGATGTTGTAGAGCTTGTTTCCGATCAAGTAACGATCAGATTCGATTTCACCCTGTTAGAGGGTGAGGGGAAATTTTTTGGACATATTTTGCGGGCCAATCGACCCGCTCATCGTGTGACGCCCGGCGAAAATCCTTATACTGCGTATGATTGGCAACTTTCGCTGCGTACGCTTTTTCGAACTTCCGCCTGTAAGCTTTGTGTCCGCGTTTTCTTAATCTGTAACGGGAGAGGCGAGTGCAGGGCTGTCGATCGCAATGCCCATAGCGTGCATTCCATTATCGACGTAGAGGATGGTTCCTGTGATTGCTGAAGCAAGAGGGGATAGAAGGAACGCTGCAGGTGCTCCCACTTCATTGCCCGTGAGTTCTTTGGGTAATGGCGCATTGACTTTTGCATATTCGATCATGCTGTCAATGAAGCCAATGGCTCTTGCAGCTCTACTACGGTAAGCACCAGCTGAGATTGTATTGATTCGGATTCCCCATTTTCTGCCAGCCTCGTAAGCAAGAGTGCGTGTATCACTTTCAAGAGCAGCTTTCGCAGAGCTCATTCCGCCACCATAACCTGGTACTGCGCGCTCTGATGCGAGATAACTGAGTGTTAAAGCAGAGCCTCCTTGATTCATAAAGGGGCCAAAGTGAGCAAGTAGGCTTACAAAGGAATAGGCGGATGAGCTAACAGCTGAGAGATATCCTTGTCTCGAAGTTTCTAATAAAGGCTTCTTCACTTCAGGTCCATTTGCAAGAGAATGAACGAGAATGTCGATATGGCCAAAATCTTTTGCCACAGCTGCCGCCACTTCCGAAACTGTATAGCCAGCATTGTCCTGGTAGCGTTTGTTCTCTTTGATCTCATTAGGTACATCTTCCGGTTTGTCGAAGGAGGCGTCGAGCGCATAGAGTTTAGCATATTCCATCAAGTTGCCATTTGATAGCTTGCGCGATTCATCAAATTTGCCGGCTGCCCAAGAGGTTGTAAAAATTTTGACAATTGGCGTCCACGTGCCAATAATGATTTCAGCTCCCGCTTCCGCAAGAGCCTTTGCAATTGCCCACCCATACCCTTGATCGTCACCGATCCCTGCAATAAATGCCTTTTTTCCCTTTAGATCAATCTTTAACATAATACCCTGGATTTGAGAGTTAAAAAGGATTATTTATAGCATAAAATTCACTATCCTACAATCTCAAAAATCAAAAATGTTAAAAATATTTATTTAAATATATTGTATTTGTCAGATATAGCAAGAATTATGATCGTTATGTAGGAAGGGTTGTTATGTCGAAAGTTTTATTTAAAAGTTCTTCATTAATTTGTTTGTCATTATTTTCTATAACAACCGGCTTTGCCGAAGAGCAAATAGAAGAGTCCATGCCAACGCAATTTTTGCCGGTTGTCCGTGAAAAAAGCGTTTCAATTGTTAAAAATCTCGCAGCTCGTGTTCAAGATCTAATTGTGCAAGTTGAGGCAATTCAAAACCGATTGCTTGAAATTGATCAGACAAATCTAGTTGTTCAGGTAGAAACATTGCGTGCCCAAATTCTTCAAGCTCAAGAAAATCGAGAGAAAAATGATCTCTCTCCTTTGCAAGAATCTCTTGGTAAATTGTTTTCGGAGATTGAATTAATTAAAAATCAGGTTGGCGTAATTGAAGAAAAACAGAATCAGAGTAATGTTGAACAGACAATTGGAAATATTGTTCTTCATTTAAAATCTGCGGAAGAGAACATTCTCACTATTCAATCCAAACTTGAATCTGTTGGTTCATTAGAAGCGTTGAATACCTTGAGTGCTGAGCTCGAAGGGCTTCATACTGAGCTAAAATCTGTCATACAAAAAGTGGATGAAGCTCCAACAATGAATTCTGTAAAACAATTGGCAATTCAGGTGAACAATGTTCAAAACGAGTTGCAAGATGTTAAAGTAGACGTAAAGCCTCCTGAAACAACGCGAGTGGTTTTGGATAATGCGACAACGCGTGGACGATATGGTGGATTTTTAACAGGGGAATGGCTGTTATGGCAGTTTTATGAAGGAGGGACAGACTATGCAACTTCTTTTGATGGAGCATCGCAGTCATTAACAGGCGCTCGAAATAAAAATGTCAGTTTTGATTGGAAAAGCGGCTTTAGAGTAGGACTTGGGTATATTTTTGAAAGAGATGATTGGGACCTGTATGCTACATACACTCAAGTTAATGGCAAAGGCAAAAAAGAAGCTCACGGTAACATTTTTCCTCTTCTTCTTTATCAGCCAGGTATTACTTCAATTAATGCGGTGAATTCAGTAGAGGATGCATCCGCTCATTGGAGAATAGAATTCAAGAATGCGGATTTAGATTTAGGACGTGAATTTTTTGTTTCGAACCGGATTTCTATACATCCAGCTCTTGGTATAAAAGGTGCGTGGATTGATCAGAAGCTGAGAGTAAAATATGAGAATGAGTATTTTGTCCATGCTAGGAATGATTTCAGCGGTGTTGGTCCAAAACTTGGCATTGGAACGAATTGGTTTTTAGCACCCCGTTTTAGCATTTATGGAAATATTGCAGGAGCTCTTCTTTGGGGAGAGTTTAGATTAAGGCAAACGCAAGAGCAAAATGATGTGGATGATGTCAATTTAAGAAGTCATTTACAAAAGCTTGCGCCAGCAGCACAAATTCGTGCAGGGTTTCTTTGGGATGCATTCTTTAATCGCAAGCGTAACCATTTTGGTATTAACCTTGGATGGGAGATGCAATACTGGTGGGATCAAAATCAGCTAGAGCGCTTCACAAATACTAATTTGCCGACCTATTTAAGAACATCTGATGATTTAAGTATGCAAGGCCTTACTTTAGGCTTGCGCTTTGATTATTAACCCAACTTATCCCCCTATCTTGCCTGAGAGGCTAAGCAAGAGGTGCAAGATACAAGATTTACGACGAACCGCAGGTCTTTAGACCTAGGGGAGAAGTAAAGCGCAGTAGATTAGAGCTCTTCTAAAACCCTCGTGAGTTCATAAAATTGAGATTACAGAGCCCAAAATAGACATGTCGGGAACAAAGCACTTCGCGTCCTCGGAGACGGGATTTGGGTTATACCCATCCCGCCTCCGAGGACGCGATTTGGCAAAGCGAGGTGAGTTTCAAGAGGGCAAGCGG
>DAHVFY010000120.1 GCA_027316765.1 Parachlamydiales bacterium
TAAGTCATCTTCCCCAGGGCATTTATCGGGATGACAATTAACAGAAAGTCTATAATATTTACCTCTCAGATTTGTTTCTGTAACCGGTTCTTTATCGTCAAATCCCATAACAGCCTTCGGCTCTTTGATTCCTTTAATAATAGAATTTGCAAGCTGAACAAGTGGCGTATTCTTAGCAAAAACTAAGGGATTAGTTTTTTTAAATGCCGCTAAATCATCTATTACCTTTATAAGTGAATCAGAATCTGAGCGTACTGCATGTGATGTAAAAAAACAGGCAATGAAATCTTTGACAAAAGCTTTATAATCTTCTATAGATTGAAGCTGAACTTCGATATCTTTTACCATCTGAGCTCGTTTAAATTCAGACTCTTTTTTTTCAGCTTCAATTTCCTTTATCATCTGAGCACGACTAGCTTCGCTTTCAGCTTCGATCTCCTTTATCATTTGAGCGCGTCTAGATTCAAACTCTTTTTTTTCGTTGTTTACAAACTGTTCAAATTGAGTTTTATCCTCAACTTTTGCAAATGCCTGCGCCTGCTTAACTTTATGTTCTTCTGCCCGTGCGGATATATCTTGAAATGGCTTGAGAGCATTTTTACTGTACTCTTTGAACTCAGCGTCTTGCTTAGCCCTTGAATTAGACCAGTTTTCTTTTGCCTTCTTGGTTTCTGCATGAAGCGATTCCAGTATTTTTTGCTGTTCTCTTTGTGATTCTGCCTCCAGCTGTGCACGATCTGCATCCCGTTGGGTATTATTAGCTTTTAATTCTGCTTTAATTTTAGCACACTCAGCTTCTGTGTTTTGTTTGTTAGCTTGAATTTGTTGTAAGTACTTTTCATGGTTAGCTTCTTCTGAAGGGAGGCTTTCTTTTTTAGGCAAAGGCTTTTGTAACTGTGCAAGTTTGGCTTCAAGCTCTGCTTGCCTAGCTTTAGACTCTTTATCACTTTTTTCCTGTTCAGCTTCAAACTCTTTCTCGATTTTTGTAAGCGCATCTGGGTCGTTTATGTTTATATTTTCAACCTTTTCCATCAAAGCAGCGTGATCTTCTTGTTCTTTTTTTAATAAATCCTTACGCCCAGCGCTCCACTTTTCGTAGACCTCGTTACTTGCCTGAGTACTCTTAAAAAGCACTTTCTCAACCTTTTCTTTTGACTCTGCAATAGTCTTAGCAGCCTTAGCTGATTTAGCTACTCCAGCTGCCTTGTTAGCTTGAAACTGTTGTTCCATTTTTTTCGCTTGCTCGCGATCCCTTTTCGCCCCGGCTTTGAGCTCTTTTAATCGATCGTCATACTCTTTCTGTTTGGCTTCGAACGCAACCTTTTCTTTTGCTCGGTCAACTTCCTTTTCCTCATCCGTCTTGTTAAACTCAGCATCCCAACTAGCTCCCCATCGTTTGTCAGCCTCAAGTTCCTCGAAAGACATGTTATTCACCCTTTCAAGTTCGACATCCATGTCTTTTTTTATCTTTCCTTGATAGGCGGCCGAGTTGCTTAATATCTTTTTTTCTTGAGCTTTCAAATCATTGTTGCGATTGTTATAATTCTCGAGTATGTTCTTCATTTTAGCATTGTATTCATCATTGTTCTTTTTATTTTCAGCTTCAGCCTTGAATTCGTCTTCTTGTTTTTTCTCTCTAACTTTCTTGTCTTCTTGAAATTTCTTATTTTCCTCATCGCATTTAGCTTTGTTGAGCTTATCGGATTGGCCATCTCGAGAGCTTTTAACTTTTTTACCTTTATGGTGGCTAGAATGATGACCTGAGGAAATCTTTTTTTTGTCTAATGAGGACTTAAAACTGAAACAGCAAAAAATTTTTTCAAAGCAGCTAGCGATTAATTGAAAAGGAAATTTGACACAATTCCAAAGAGAACAGCCTGAATCGTTTTTCTTTCGTGCCTCCGCAACATTCAATTGGATGTGTGTCATAGAACGTGCTTCTGAAATTCTATTGTTATTCATATAATCCCTTATTAAAAAAACCATGATTAAAACAATTAATTCAAATCAAACATCTTTCTTTATGGTAAATAGTGCTTCCGCTCTTGCGCAAGCTAAGCTTGAGACTTAATCTATCCTGTATAACCTTCTTTCCTCTTACTCTTAACTAGCAGGTATCTTAAGAATTTCTTCTGCAGCTTTAACGCAGTTAAATACAGCTGCACCCAGATTCTTTTCTTCAGCCGTTTTTTCCGCTAGTTTATCAGGATGAGACAACAATGAAAGAGCAACAAACTTCTTTTTCAAGCCGGCTGCTGTAAATTGCTCGTCTTTTTTAAAGCCCATAATTGCCACTGCCGTTTCTTTTTCAACAGTCTTTGCGTCTTTCGGTGCTAAATTCTTGTTTACTGTAATAGAAATGATCCTGTTTGCAGTCTGAACAAGTGGTGTATTTGTATTAAACAAAGCCACTAAAGTCGGATTTTTCAGTGCGTTATTTTCATCTTTATCATTCTTACTATTTTTTAAATCCTGTAGAGCTATCACTGCTTTGCACACATCAGGTATCTCAATAACAATGGGTGGCATGTTAAAAAAAGTCTCGAAAAATTTAAAGGATTCCTCGTCAGAAGAATAGCCCCCAAACCCAAATGGGTCCGGTTTAAAACTGCTCGATCCAAAATTGGAATTTGCCTTAGAAGAATAGCCCCCAAACCCAAATGGATCCGGTTTAAAACTGCTCGATCCAAAATTGGAATTTGCCTTAGAAGAATAGCCCCCAAACCCAAATGGGTCCGGATAGCCCCCAAAC
>DAHVFY010000121.1 GCA_027316765.1 Parachlamydiales bacterium
GTGACTGATTGAAATCCTGAACCGATTTCAAAGCCTTTTGTAGCGGGAAGACTCATCATGGCGCATGCGAGATTCGCTTCAAGTTTTCCGTAAATAGGATCGCCAAGCGAGATAGTGCGCCCTGTTGCACAAAACTCAACGATTCCTCCTAGAGAGTCCCCTGCATTTTTTGTTTTTTCAATGAGCGTTGTCATTTGATGTGTTGCATCTACATCTGGACAGAAGACGGGGCTCTCATAGATGAGCGTGCTGAGATGTTCACAATCGTATGGGAAGGTAGTGGCTTCTATTTTTCCAATCTGTTTGATATAAGCTGCAACCTTGATTCCATAGTGAGATAAAAGCTTTTTAGCAATAGCTCCAGCTGCAACCCTACATGCTGTTTCACGTGCAGAGGATCTGCCTCCTCCTCGATAGTCAAAGATGCCATACTTTTCTAAGTACGTGTAGTTAGCATGTCCAGGTCTTAGAAGGTCTTTAATTGATTCATACTTACTTGAATCGGCATCTTGATTTGGAATGAGAATGCAAATAGGAGCGCCTGTTGTTATTCCTTCAAAAACACCCGAGAGAATTTGTGCCAAGTCTTTTTCATCTCTTGATGACGTGTAGGCGCTTTTTCCAGGAGCTCTTAATTCTAGAGCTGCATGAATCTCATTTTCATGGATAGCAATCCCTGCGGGACAGCCATCAACTACAACGCCTATTGCTTTGCCATGAGATTCGCCCCAAGTTGTGATTGTAAAGATTTTGCCAAAGCTATTATTGCCCATGTAAACCTTGTTTAATCATTTCTTCTACACTCATATTTTCTACATCAAAAATGAAATTTGCCGCTCGTTCATAGATAGAAACTCGTTCTGCAGCAATTTTGTGAAATGAGCCTTCCGGATCATTTTGATCTACGTAAGAGGGAATGCCGCTTTCTATGATTCTTTCCCAAGCAGTTTTAGAAGAAAATTTTAGATAGAGGATCTTGCCAATGCGTCTGAGATTTTTTTCATTTTCTGGATGCATCAAACTTCCTCCTCCTAAAGCGATCACAGTACGCGTTATATGAAGAAAGCTGTCAATGACCCTTTTTTCAAGAGAGCGAAAATAGGTTTCTCCTTCAACTAAAGCAATTTGGCGACAAGAGATGTTTTTACCATACGCTTTTTCGATCTCTTCGTCAGTGTCGATGAAGTCCCATTCAAGTAGCATCGCAAGTTTCTTACCAATAGTTGTTTTACCGCATGCTTGTACTCCACATAGAATGAGGTTCATGATCTCACCTCAATATTTGCACCAAGTCGATTAAAATCTTCAACAAAAGAGGGAAAAGTCTTAGCCACACATTCGATTGAGGAGATTCTCGTTTCTCCAACAGCGCCGAGCGCTGCTATTGCAAGCGACATCGCCATGCGGTGGTCATGATGAGAGAAAAGGTCAGCTCCTTTAAGAGTAGCCTTTTCGATGATTAATCCATCTTCAGTTTCTGTGATGTTGGCACCCATTTTTTTTAACTCTTTTGCGATACCGGCAATGCGATTACACTCTTTTTGTTTTGCAACCGCCCCATTGTAGATGTGTGTTGTCCCTTCTGCAAAGCAAGCAATCACGCTCAAAATGGTAATCGCATCGATGCAACTGTTGATGTCGATTGCTATACCGCGAAGGCAGCCTCCTTTTTTTACAAAAAGCACCTTCCTTTCATTGTCAATTTCGATGAGAGCACCCATTTTTTGCAGCACATTAATGAGCTCTTTATCTCCTTGAGAATCGCTCATGTCGATGTTTCTCACTTTAAGCTCAGAGTTTGTAATAAGTGCTCCTACAATTGGAAATGCTGCAGTGCTGAAATCTCCGGGAACTGTGTAGGAAAATCCCTCGTAGCTGGCATTTCCAAAGAGTTGATACCGTTCAAAATTGTGATTTTCATAGCGAATTTTTAAGCGATCTAGCCAGTCAAGAGTCAGAGCAATCCAAGGCTTTTCTCCAGGATTTCGTACGGTTAACTCAGTGGGACCTTCTGCAAAACTTGCCGCAATTAAAAGCCCGGATACAGGTTGTGAGTCCTCCCCAAAGATTGTCGCTTTTCCAGGTTTTAATGGTCCTTGAATGATGATGGGCGCATAACCATCTCCACGCATTGTTTTTGTTGAAACACCCAGTTGCTCTAGTCCATCTAAGAGCGGCTGCATAGGTCTTTGATGACGAATAGAATGATCTCCTGTGATGACGATCGGTTGAGAACTAAGAGCCCCAAGAGCTGTGCAAAAGCGCAAAACAATTCCTGAATTTCTGGCGTCGATCACATTTTCTGCATACTTGATCTTTCCACATAATCCGTCGATTTCTATCCATTCTTTGAAAACTTCAATCTTGGCACCCAAAAGGCGACATGCATGTACCATCGCTTCTACATCAGTTGAAGGAAGGTAACTTTTAATGATACTTTTTCCACATCCCATTGCTCCCAAAAGAATGGCCCGCAACGTATGCGACTTTGACGAAGGAACGATAATCTCTCCCTTCAATTCTCTTTTTTTCAGAATGTAGTGACCCATAGCAGCATTTTAGCATCATGACACGCATTAAAATCTACTATTGCGTAAGAGACGTGTTTTTTTTCGACTAGAGCTCGGCAACAGTTTTTAAAAGTTATAACCCCGAATTGTGACCTATTTGCAGCAACCCACTTTTTTAACAAACAGCTACAAGTTGAATGACGAGTTCAACTC
>DAHVFY010000122.1 GCA_027316765.1 Parachlamydiales bacterium
GAGAATAGCAAATTAAAAAGACTAGTTGCAGAACAAGCACTTGATATTGTGGCTCTGAAGGATGTCTTGTCAAAAAACTGGTAACCCCACGAGCTAAAAAAAACTGTTCCCTTGCTGTGATAAATCACGGGATCAGTGAACGAAAAGCTTGTGAGCTTGTGAGGATAGGTCGCTCGACTGTCCGATACAAAATCAAAAAAATGGACGAGACCGCCTCTTGAATACACTTTTGTAACTCTTCAACTGTTCCCGGCTCTCCATAATAAAAAGGAGAACAACACTGATTCCCAATGCAATTGACCCACTGTTCGCAATTTCCCTATAAAGCCCCCATCAAAACAACTAGGCTCCCAATTATAACTTTTAAACTGCTCAAGACATACCCTCCAATTTTGACATAGAATTACCTAAGTTATTTCTTAAGCAGGCCCATCACGCGCAACAAACATTGATTCTATAAAGCCCGAGGATTCCCTTCAACGTAGAATGCCGCAAAACCCCACGTCCTTTTGCCAACCACCACAACAAAACTATACCATTCTGCGCAGCAGCTCATGAATGATGAAAACTAATTGATTTTTTCTTTTTGGTAAAAAACACTGACACTATCGTAAAAACTGGAAAAACAATCGCAACCGGGAGGAGACATTCATGAAAAATTCAGGCAAAATTTTAAGAACATTTTTATCTCTTTCAGTATTTTTGATCACAGTTATTTCTAGCACCGCGCATTGTCATGAACCGGAAGAATCAAAGCAGGAATGCCAACAAGAAGAGAAGCGCTACGTAAGCCCAGAACAAGTCGAAATCACAGACGGGGCGAAGTTATTTGGTCTCCTGATGGAAAAGGCTTTATTCTAGCTGAAAGTCTTGCTTTTGATGGTAAGGGGCTATACATTAAACAACCACCTCTTGAAAGAGGTCCTTGTGGACTTCATACTCGTTGGTGTAAAATCTGTGGTGTGTTGTTCTGTCCTATGAATTGTACTTGTTTTGATTAATCATATGAGAAAAATTTTATATCACTATTTCAGATATTACATATTCCTTTGTCTCACACTACTAACGGGGTGCGGTCAGCACCCCCCTGCCACAAAATTAACGGATCTAGACAATCAGTACCTAGAAACCTTTTTCAGACATCTTTTTGAAACCACAACTGGTGGCTATGTACTCTATGGAGATAAACCCCTTCTTTGGTGCCCTTTTAAACCCATTGAAAAAACTATCCCCGGAACCGCAGAACACAAAGATGCTGTGATTTTTACTCAAGGCCTCAAGGCTTGGAAGAAGCTAAATATTCAAAGCAAAAATTACCTCCTTATTTCCGTTACAAGCACTGAAACCCAGCCTTTTGAAATGATCTTCCTCATCAATAAAAAAGCATTCAATAATGTTGTTAGAAATAACTTAAGCTTATTTCGATTCAAACTCGGCCCCCAGATCAATGAACAGAATCTATTAGATAACCTACTATCTCCTAACGGATTTTCAACTGTGCTTAAAGGACATGAAGCGCTTCAAGGAATCCTTTTTGGATACGGAGTACAAAATTCATTAACTTTTGAAAGAGGAAGTGCTCTTCGCAAAATAACCTTTAAAGCTTCTAAAGTGATTCCCCCCTTCCAGTACCACCTTGAACCAACCACACCAGAAGAGTTAAAGGAGCAGATCTATAATTATGTAGATAGTCAAGAAGGTCTTGGACAAAACATCTTAGACGAGCTCGCCGATTTTTCGTTCTACATGCCCGAGAACGAAAATGAAATTACCCCTAAAATCCCCTTCAGCTATCACACTGAATCTGAAGAATCTAAAAAACTTTTAGAAGCCTACAAAGAGTCTGAGAAAACATTGATCAATCTACAAGCGCAAAAAAACTTTCTTGATCAGATTCTAACGAGACTAAAACAATGATTCAAAAAATCCTCATTTCAGCAGGTGTAATAGGATGCATCTTCTTATGCAAAGACCCCGCTTTCGCTCGCCTTAACCAAAAAAGCCTCAATTCAACCAACATCACGCAGTATTTAACCCAAGAAGAACAAAAAAAACTCCCCCTTCTGATAGCGCTATCTCTCAAAGAACTATGCCCTGAAAATGCCCACTTTCCATCTTTCATCGAAGGACTCAAAATAGCCGATCTAGAAAACACAAGTGACTACCAAGAAAGCTCTGAAATTCAAGCCTATGTTCAATATGCAATGCAAGTTGCTCTCGATCCAAAAATCACAAAAAATTTAGCAGCATCAACAAAGCATCTCCAAAACAAACAAAGCACAGAAGATGCAATCACTCTAATCAACGACAAAATTTGCTATAAAATCCTGAAAATCGGCACGGAACCTGGCATCACAGACAATACAATCAACAACATTAAAATCAATTTCACGATCAAGGACATAGAAAACAACTTCCTCGCTGGAAATTATGTGCTTTCCGGCCCCCTTTCATGCACATTATCTGAATTAATCCCCGGTATGGCTCATGGAATGCTAGAAATGCGCCTTAATGAAGTAAGAGAAATCTACGTCCATCCTGAATTTGCCTACGGAATTTTTTCTAATTTTGGCAACGGAC
>DAHVFY010000123.1 GCA_027316765.1 Parachlamydiales bacterium
TTGAACTCGTCATTCAACTTGTAGCTGTTTGTTAAAAAAGTGGGTTGCTGCAAATAGGTCACAATTCGGGGTATAAAATAAAAACTTCTCGATTAGACGGACGATGTGATATACCTTGAACTCTCAAGATATCAATAGAGATCAGATGAACATTTGTCTTTGCAATTTCGAAGTGATCCGGCCAAAATTTGAGCTGCCCCAAGAAGTGACTTTAGAATGGCTTGCAAAGGCGCACGCTAAGGGAGAAGCTTTAAAAGAAAACTGGAACGAAGAAGATTCATCAGGTGCGACATTTGAAAAGCGCATGAAGGAATGGCTGTTTCGATTGGGTGCTGGACCGAAAAAAATACAAAGTCGCGGGACAGTTCTTGCCGATTTTAAAGCGACAAACTGGGATGAGATGGAAATTTATCGTCTCTCAGAAACAATGCAAGGTCTGAGTCTAACAGAAAAAATGATGCGCTACGCTTTAGAAGTAGAAAGAGTGTTTGAGCAGTTTTATCCTGAAGGGAAAGAGGTTCCAGATCAGTTAATTCATGTGACATGCACTGGATATGTGGCTCCAAGTGGTGCCCAAAGAATTGTCTCTTTGAGGAAAAGTCAAACTGTTGTCACTCATGCCTATCACATGGGCTGTTATGCTTCGATTCCGGCAATGCGCATGGGCTCTAGTTTCTTGCAAAGTTCCTCAGCACGCTCTGTGGACATTGTACACACAGAAATTTGCAGTCTTCACGTTAATCCTGCTTTTCACGATATTGGGCAAATCATCGTGGAGAGTCTTTTTGCTGACGGGTTTATTAAATATTCAATGGGTTTTGAAAAACAGACGTCTCAGTCTCATTTGCGCTTACTTGCTCTTCACGAAGAAATTCTTAATAAGACTCTTGATTTTATGCGCTGGGATGTAGAAGGTTGGGGATTCAAAATGTTCATTACAAAAGATATTCCAGAGCTTATTGCCAATCATATGGAGCAATTTTTAACAAACCTTTGCGAGAAAGCAGAAACTTGCTTTTTAGCAATACGAGATACTTGTTATTACGCTTTTCATCCAGGTGGACCCAAAATTTTAGAAAAAATTGCAAACGTATTAAAGTTAGATCTTTCCCAACTGTCTCCAAGTTTTCAAATTCTTCGAAAGTATGGTAATATGTCCTCTGCGACACTTCCTCATATTTGGGAACAGCTTTTAAAGGATCCTTCAATCCCAAATGATGCACTTGTAATTAGCCTTGCATATGGTCCAGGACTTACAATGTGTGGAGCTGTGTTGCAAAAATGTGGCTCTTAATTCTTTTCCCCTTTTGTTTGCAAGCTGTTGTCATCACTTTCGACGAAGCTTATTTTCATCTAAAACGTGGGCTTCCTCGCTTTGAAAGAATCGGACATCCCATCGACACATTAAGCGTAGTGGCTTGTTTTGCTTTTGTTCTTCTTGTTCCTTTCTCTGCGGCTTCATTAAAGGTTTATATTGCGCTCTCTCTTTTTTCTTGCCTTCTTGTAACAAAAGATGAGTTTATTCATAAACACCACTGTCCTGCTGCTGAACATTGGCTTCATGCTCTTCTTTTTTTAAATCATCCTATTCTCTTGACAGCTCTTGGGCTTATTTGGCCTCTACTTAGTGGCTCCGCTACAATATCTTGGCTGATTTCTTGGCAAGAACATCTTCTTCCCCTTCAAATTTTCATCTATGCGCAGGCGTTATTTGCACTCATTTTTATGCTTTATCAAACTATCTACTGGAATTTCATATGGGAAGAATAAACAATGAATTTTATTCTGAGCTTGGCTCGATGTGGCATGGGGCAAATGATCATCCCATCGCACTTTTACGAGCAGAAAATGCTCTTCGCAATCCGTGGATTGAAGAAAAGCTTCAAAAATGTTCGACAGTTCTCGATATCGGTTGTGGAGGAGGGCTTCTTACACAGTTTCTTGCAGATCGAGGTCATCATGTCGCAGGGATCGATCTTTCAGAGGGTAGTCTTGCTGTAGCCCGCAAGAAAGATCTTGTAAGCAGGATTCAATATATTCATGGAAGTGGCTATGCACTCCCCTTTTCTGAAAATACTTTTGATGCGGTATGCGCGATGGATCTTTTAGAGCACGTGGAAGATCCAAACAAAATTATTCAAGAAGCTTCGCGTGTTTTAAAACCGGGCGGGCTTTTTTTCTTCCATACGTTTAATCGGAATCTTCTTAGTTATCTTCTTGTCATTAAGGGTGTAGAGTGGTGTCTAAAAAACACCCCTCCTAGAATGCACGTCTATCCCCTCTTTTTAAAACCTAAAGAACTTGCAAGACTATGCGCTGCTTCCTATTTAGAAATGCAAGAGATGAAAGGTGTCGCTCCCGTCATGTACTCTAAAGCATTCTGGCGGCTTGTTTTCAGAAAGCGGGTCGATGATTCTTTTCGCTTTAGCTTCACCTCTTCTTTGAAAACAGGCTACTCAGGCTATGCGCAAAAAAAAATAAACATTCTATAACCCCGAATTGTGACCTATTTTCCCTATAGCGCTACACATGTGGAATGAGTTTTGATTTTTTTATTGAAGTTAAT
>DAHVFY010000124.1 GCA_027316765.1 Parachlamydiales bacterium
AAATGTAATTGTGGGGCCTAATGCAATTGGAAAAACCACGATTTTAGAGGCCATCCGTCTCGCAAAAGCATTGCTTATTCCGCGCTATATTCAAGAGGGACAGCAGGTTTTAATCGCGCTCGGTGCCGCGTCCCCACACCCTCAACTTAGCAGTTACTTTGACTTTTCTGCCTTGGCTCGAGATGCATCTACTCCAGTAAATATTTCCATGAACATCGAATTAAACGATGATGAACTTTCTTATCTCAAATCTTCCACTAGTCAAATAGCACTAGAACTTTTAAAAGGGCAACTTGCGCGCACAGATGACCAAGGGCAACTTGCGCTGACCCAGTTTCTTTCTTCGGATTTAGGGAAATCTAAACTGGATGAAAATACCAAAGAGGTTGGGAGAAAAATTGAAAGCTTAAAAACACCTCATAGCTTGTCGATTGTGCTTACTATGGATGGTTCAAAAAATCAGATTGGTGGTGGAGATGCATTTAATCAATCTTTAATTGCAATGCTAGAGCGTCGTCATCCTGCACACTTAGCTCTTTTTAGCTATTTTCCTGCAGATAGGGCATTTCCGTCTGGTGAGGTAGGTATTCAAATTGGATCTGGTGAAGCGAGCAATCAAATCCAGTCACATATTGGACTAGCCTCTTCAAAATATCAACGCCTAAAACAGACTATAGTAAATAATATGTTCGTCATAGGCACGGGCAACTCAACAATTCAGGATGATTTTCATCAAGTATTGGGTAAGCTTTTACCAGGTAAAGAGCTTGTTGGACTATCCATAACGGCTGTAGGCACTTTAAAAGTGGCTATTAAAGAAATAGCCACTGGTAAAATATTTGATATAGATAGCATGAGTAGCGGAGAAAAAGGTCTAATACTGACGTTTATGCTATTACGAAGAAGTCTTGCTTCAGGTGGAATAGCCCTTTTGGATGAGCCGGAACTCCATTTAAATCCAGCAGTTTGTAAAAACATTATTCCGTTTCTTTACGAGTCGATTATTACAAACATGGATATGCAAATATTGCTATGTACGCACTCATCGGAGATTCTCGGAGCTGCTTTTGATCATCCCGATTGTAGTATTCATCATATCCGATCTCACAATAATGTAACGAAAATTTACGAGCGTGACAATCGTGAGGTCTTTGATGCTCTTCGTCGACTAGGAACAACGGCTGCAGAATCATTGTTCACGCGGGGGAATATATTTGTTGAAGGTGATCATGATGCAGGAATATTGGAGGAAGGATTCTACGAACAAGTAATGGGTTACAAAATAAGCAACTTAGGTGGGCGCCAAGAGATCGAAAAAGAAATTGTTGCACTACAAGAGGGAGAAAAAAAAGGGGAACTCGATAAGTTGAATTGCTTTATTTTTGATTTAGATAGGCGACCTAAATCGATACAAAGCTCAAACTTAGTACATGTTCTTCAATGGGATAGATATTGTTTAGAGAACTATTTAATTGACAGGAAATTATTGTTCGATGAACTTGCTGACTTAAATGTACAAAACTTGGGCTCAAGGGGTGACTTTGAGCCGAAAGTTGCTGTCATTGCAATAAACCAACTCAATGATCTTGTCGCAAAAAATATCTACTCTGCATTGGAGCCTGACAATCCTGGATTAAGACCGAAAGAAATTGATCATAAGTCATTTGTGGAAATTGCTGAAACTCTTGCGAAACGATTGATGGAAATTAAGACATCTCTAGATAGTTTTGATCCAGAAAAATGGAAAATTGATTTTATATCTAAATGCGAGGATAGCCATGCAACATTATTGACTAACTGGAAGCAAAACTGGATTAAATTATGCAGTGGTAAGCGGCTAATCGACGACCTATACAAGGAATACAAAATTCCAATTAGCAAGTTTGATTTAAAGCGCAGGCTTGCGAAGAGAATGAAGTCTGATCAGACTGAAGATTGGACTTTAGTTAAGAGCAAAATCCGTGATGCATTGGAAGGTTAAAGTGGCCCCCAATTTTTGGACAGTGATTTAAGTTATGATCTGCACCCCTCGGGTTCGACACTTTTTTGCGTAACGCATTGTATTTGAAGGATGTGAATGTTCAAAATTGGCACTACAACGCGATTTTCGAGGGTTTTGGCAGATTGACTGTGTCGAATAGATCCTTTTGTTCCGGCGTCAGGGTGGAAAGCCCCGTGGCCGACTGTTTGCGATGGAGTTTGACTTGGTGATACTGAATTCCGCGTACCACTTCCAGTATCCGGCTCGGGGAATAGGGGCTGTTCTTGGCCTTGAGACGCATCCGGAGTACTCAGTACAACACCAAAGCCAGAAAGCAGACCCCAAGCAGGCGGTGTCATTGCTGTTTTCTTATGCCAATGATAATCAAGATAACTTATAAGAGGAACTGGCTTCAACAATCCTACAGGGGTAGCAGGCCGCATTACTGAGGGGCTTCCAAACTCTCTGTTAGGCCAGTAAGGAATTTACTCTTTGTTGACGGATCAGGATGAATTTGCAAATACGTTTCCCAACAACGCATCAAAAGTAGCTTGTGCTTTGGCAGTA
>DAHVFY010000125.1 GCA_027316765.1 Parachlamydiales bacterium
GGAACCGGATGCGCTGATTGGCTTTGCAGGGCCGCGGGTTGTTGAGCAAACAATTGGACAGAAATTGCCACCTAAGGCGCAAAAATCAGAATTTCTCATTGAAAAAGGAATGATTGATTGCATTGTAAATAGGCGTGAATTAAAAGATAAATTATCAGAGCTGATTCAGTTTTTGATGGGCAATGATAGAGAGTTTCAGGAGTCTGCTGCATACAGTGTGTTTTATAAGGAGCCTTTAAGCAAGCTTAAAGAATTGTTGGCGTTGAGTATCGATGAGGAAGTTACAGTTTATGGAAAAGATTAAAGTTGCAGTCATTGTAAATGAGAGAGGCGAGGTTCCTTTTTACGCCTCTTCTTTGGCTGCAGGTGCCGACTTAAAGGCTTATATCGAAGTTGAGCGCGTTATCAATCCAGGTGAGACGGCGCTCATCCCGACAGGGTTGCGTTTTGCAATTCCTGAGGGTTATGAAATTCAAATTAGACCGCGTAGTGGCCTTGCCCTTAAACATGGGGTTACAGTGCTTAATACTCCAGGCACAATTGATGCTGACTATCGCGGTGAAGTGCAAGTGATCTTGATCAATCACGGCACTGTTCCTTTTGTTGTTACACCCGGGATGCGAGTTGCGCAGATGGTTCTTGCGCCCGTTGTGCAAGCAGAGTTTGTTCTCGAAGAGAGTCTTGCTGCAACTTCACGAGGAGAGGGTGGTTTTGGCCATACTGGCACGCATTAATCATCAAATCTTAGATCTTAAAAATCTATTTAAGAAAGGAAGAGACGTGGCAATATCCAATTATTTGGATGAGCGGTTAGTATTATTTTTAGATGCCGATACGCGTGACGCAGCTTTAAGTGCCCTTGTCGATTGTCTTGAAAAGGCGGGTAAGCTACAAAATAAAGAAGAATTTTATCAGGCAATTCTTCAGAGAGAGAAAATTGTGTCCACCGGTATTGGTATTGGTGTTGCCATTCCTCATGCTAAGCTCACAGGCTTTAAAGACTTTTTTATAGCGGTTGGCGTTCAAAAGAAACGAGGGCTAGACTGGAATGCTCTTGATGGTTCTCAAGTTCGGCTTATTTTTATGATTGGTGGACCGGAAAATAAACAAACCGAGTATCTAAAGATATTGTCTCATCTTACCATGGCAGTCAAGGATGAAGAGCGGCGTAAAAAGCTTCTTAAAGCTACAACAGCGCACGATGTCATTCATCTTTTTGCAGATTGTTAGTTTTTGAAGTTTTGAATCATCTTGCTTGCGGATAAATTTATGTCTTTTTGCAAAAAAAGAAATTGAAGGGAAGGGCATTTTTGTTTATTCTTGAGATTTAGAAGCTGCATTTGTAAACGGCTTCTTAGAGGTCATCGATAAGCCTCTCAACAAGGGAAGTTATGGATCTTGAGATTAAAGATGTTGCAGAGCTTTTAAGCGTCACAGAAGGGACAATCCATCGCTGGCTTGCAGATGGAAAGATCCCCGGCTATTTGATGAATCAACAGTATCGCTTTAGCCGTATAGAAATTGAAAATTGGATGATGAATGGCAATCTTTATCCGCCGTCTCAAGAAGAAAAGAGTGGCTCTTGTCAAAAAATGGGGATGCAACACTTCAGCCTTTATCGGGCAGTTCATAAGGGAGAAGTATTGACCGAGATTCCCGGTACTGAGAAGGAAGAGATCATCCGTGAGACGATGAATTTGATTGCTCCAAAGCTGGGTCTTGATGCAGATGTGATCTCCGATCTTCTTCTTGATCGTGAAGAGTTGATGCCAACGGCTCTTTCTAATGGAATTGCCGTTCCTCACACACGTGATTTTCTTTTAAAAACTCCTTTTGACGTGATCATTGTGGTGTTTCCGAAGACACCTATAGAATATGGAGCGCTTGATGGCAAACCTGTTCATACACTGTTCTTTTTATTATCTACCAATGATAAGAGACATTTGCATCTATTAGCAAAACTTGCGCATTTAAGCAGTCAAGAGGCTGCTTTAGATTTGTTGCGATGCAAACCTAATAAAGAAGTGCTTCTTGATTTTATTAAGGATTGGGAGGCGCAAATTGCTTCCCCAAATCTTTGTTGATCGTGTATAATGTTTCCAATTGAAATCCCAATTCTTGAATTTTATGCTGAAATGAGGAGATAATATCAATTTTTGTTATTGTCTCCTTGTTCTAATGTGAAAATCGAAATAGGAAAGGATATGATAAAGGGAATTTTTGCAAAGAAGACGATCGCATCTCTTCATGAAGAAGCGGCGGATACGTCTAGACACTCTCTCAAGCGCACTTTGGGACCTTTAAACCTGACAGCACTCGGAATCGGGGCGATTATTGGCGCCGGAATCTTTGTGTTAATCGGTCAAGCTGCCGCGGAATATGCGGGCCCAGGAATTATTTTTTCTTTTATATTTGCCGCTATTATTTGTGTGTTTGCTGCCCTTTGTTATGCAGAATTTGCTTCACT
>DAHVFY010000126.1 GCA_027316765.1 Parachlamydiales bacterium
ACACCTCACTAAGAGAGTAATATTCTCTAACTTGAGGTGTTAAAAATGAATGAAACTAAACCAGAAAAGAAAATCCGTAAAAAATATAGCCCACAATTCAAAGACCAAGCGCTAGAACGAGCAGCCAAAGATGGTGTGCCACAGGCAGCTAAAGATCTTGGCATTGCAGAAGCCATGTTGTACTCCTGGCGAGCGAAGCAAAACCAGGGTGGCGACTCGATGGAAAATCAAAAAATGCAGCAAGCTGAAATGGCGCGATTAAAGCGAGAAAATGCGCGATTACAAGAAGAAAATTCATTCCTAAAAAAAGTGGCCACGTGTGTGCTATGAAAGTTGTACAAATGATGAGGGAGGCTTTGGCTGAACCCTCGAAGTCGTTATGCAGGTAGTGACTTCAAACCACCTCAAGCTGCTTGGGTAAAGAGCCCTGGTAGTGAGCGTTGAGGAAAAGGCATAAGAATATGTCAGGTATGGAATGAGAAGACGAATGAAAATGAACCACTGATGAAGTGTCGATAGCTTTTACCGAATGTTGTCAAAACCAGTGTCAACGTTGTGCATTGGGATAAATCAAGAAGCTACCTGCTTACTGACTTGATGGCAACCGGCACGTAGGGGGCGTGATCTCATTATCAGGCTTTTGTATGAAACATAGGAACCTGTCGTTACGATGCTAAGGGAAAATTGAATTGGATGACCCAAGAAAATGAATACCAATGCGTGGCACAGGGGCGGAACATTCCGTAGTAGCAATGAAGCTTCTGTAATGAAAGTGGAGCGAAGGGAATGTATTGTTCAGCAAGATAAATTAATCAACCAACAAATTGGGATGAATTAGTGAATCAAGCAAAACCATTTAAAATAGACAAAATCTCAGTGTGTAATGCGTGGCTCAAAGTAAAAGGAAATGATGGAGCAGCGGGAATAGACAAGCAGTCGATTGCTGACTTTGAAAGTAATCTAAAGCAAAATCTATATAAACTGTGGAACCGACTATCATCAGGAAGTTATTTCCCTCCTGCTGTAAGAGGAGTGGAAATACCAAAACGAAATGGAAAAACAAGGTTGCTAGGTATCCCAACAATCATGGATAGAATTGCGCAAACTGTTGTAAGGGATTCTCTTGAGAAAATAGTTGATGCGAGATTTCATCAAGACTCATATGCATATAGAGAAGGTAAATCAGCACTGGATGCAATAAATGTAACAAGGCAAAGATGCTGGAAGTATAACTGGGTATTAGAGTTCGATATTAAGAATGCGTTTGATAACATTGATCACGAGTTGTTAATGAAAGCAGTTAAATGTCATACAACCTGTAGATCAACATTACTGTATATTGAACGATGGCTCAAAGCACCCTTGATAAGGGCAGATGGTAGCAAGGAAGAAAGAGTCAAAGGAACGCCGCAAGGCGGAGTCATCAGCCCATTATTATTTAACATTTACCTGCACTATACCTTTGATCTTTGGATGACAAGAACATTTCCCGATATACCGTTTGCGAGATATGCAGACGATGGGTTAATGCATTGTAAGTCCGAAAGACAAGCTCTCTATATTCTCGATAAGCTTGATGAAAGATTCAAGAAATGCGGAATGGAATTAAATCGCGAGAAAACAAATGTAATATATTGCAAGGATGGAAATCGCAAAGATACCTACAGCAAAATACAATTTGATTTTCTGGGTTGCACATTTCGAAATCGATTAGCTAAAAGCAAAGAGGGAAAATATTTCAGCAGTTTCAGTCCGGCAATAAGCAACGCATCTGCCAAGCGTATACGACAAAGCATGAGGTCGTTGGGAATTTCTCGATGGACGAATGCAGAGTTAGAGGATATAGGCACTCTCACCGACCCCAAGATATCAGGATGGTGGAATTATTATGGGAAGTTTAATCCCGGAATAATGAAAGAAATCTTATCTCACTTGAATTTTATATTGGTCAAATGGGTGATGAGGAAACACAAAAGATTTAGAGGTAGAAAACGACAAGCCAGACAGTGGCTGGCGAACGTAGCGAGAAGAGAGACAAAACTGCTATCGCTATGGGAGCTCGGAATATTACCTGCAATGGTTGAACAATAAGAGCCGTATGAATCGAGAGGTTCACGTACGGTTCGGTGAGAGCGTGGTGGTGCAATCCGCTGCGCTACTCGACACTTCACGAAAGAATCTCAGTGAGGTACGGCATGATCAAGGAAAATAGAGATCTGTATTCAGTCAAGATGATGTGCCGCATGCTCTCAATATCAGCAAACGGTTATTATGATTGGCTTAACCGGCCGCAATCGTTACGAGCGCAAGACAATGCTGTCTTGGCAGCTAAAATCAAGGCAATTTTTGATGACGAAAAAAGTCG
>DAHVFY010000127.1 GCA_027316765.1 Parachlamydiales bacterium
ACTTTGGCGCTACACCAACAGAAACCGTATCGACAATTATTAATTGTTTAACTATAATATTTTTCCTAAACCCAAATAAATAGTCGTCCCTGATTTAATCAGATTTCTCTATGGAAAACCAAAGAAAGTCGTGAATTTTTTTTAGCGGTTTTTTAAAATGGTTTATTTAAAACCAGGGAAAAACCATATGCAACCTAAGACCCTAAAACAAGATCAAAACCTTCTCTTTAAGTCTCGGCTTAGTGAACAGCTAAACCCCGAGCACGAACTTTTGCAGCTTGCAAAGCTCATACCTTGGCAAGCTCTTGAAGAAGAATTTAAACCCCTTTTTTCTGAGGGACCAAGTAGACCACCTCTTCCCGTACGCCTAGCAGTGGGACTCATGATCTTGCAGCACATGTTTGTAGTCTCTGATGAGAGGGTAGTTGAGGCTTGGATCGAAAACCCTTATTGGCAAGCCTTCTGCGGTTACGATTTTTTACAGTGGGAGCTGCCCGTGCATCCCACATCACTGACACGGTGGAGACAGAGGCTTGGAGCCGAGAGAATCGAAAAAATCTTACAAGCGTCTATCCATGTGGCACAAAAGGCAGAGGTTGTCACAGCCAAAGACCTGAAGAAGGCGATCTGTGACACGACGGTGATGCCCAAAGCTGTGAGCTATCCCACCGATGCCAAGCTGGTTCAGAGAAGCCTGGAGAGAATTGTTTTTGCTGCGCAAAAAGCAGGCATCCATTTAAAGCGCACCTACGTTCGCGTGTCGAAGTGGGCGCTGAAAGAATACCAGCGACTTGCTCATGGAAAAAAGTTCCGCAAAGCCCAAAGGCCGCTTAAGAAGCTCAGGAGATATCTTGCACGAGTTCTTGAAGAGCTAGAGCCCGAGCTAGAAACATCTCCAAGGACACTAGTCAAAGAGGTTGCAATAGGAGTCAGATTGCTCACCCAAGAGCGAGAGGACAAAAATAAGATCTACAGTTGCCACGAACCCCAAGTGGCTTGCATCGCTAAAGGAAAAGTGCACAAACCCTATGAGTTCGGTAGCAAAGCCTGTCTCGTTGTGACCGAGAAAAAGGGTCTTGTCTTGAACCTCAGCGCTCATAGAGGGAACCCCTATGACGGACATCTCTTGCTGGGAGCGAAACAACGAGCCGAAAAAAACACCAATATCGGGATCGATAGGATGCTAGTCGATAGAGGCTTTAGAGGACATGGAGTAAAAGATGCGCAGGTTCTCGTCAGCTACACCCGTGGGCTGACTGCGGATCTAAAGCGGGTGCTAAAGCGCCGGCAAGCGATCGAGCCGTGGATCGGACACATGAAGCAAGACGGGAAGCTAGATCGCTGTTACTTGAAAGGCATAGAGGGAGACGAGATAAATGCTCTACTCGTAGGAGTTGGGCACAACTTCCGGATGATCCTCAGGAAACTGAGGTATTTTTATGCTTTTATGTTGCGATGGTTGCTGAGTATCTGTTGTGTAAAAGAATGGAAAAATGAGTCCTTAAATCTAACCGGCCAAAGATGGCTTGCTTGCCGAGCGTAAATCAGGGACGACTATTTAGAAGAATAGAATTTATTTTTTCCACAAGGAATCTAAAGCACTTTTCGGCTTTTACGTCTGGAGATTTCCACCCAAATAAACCTTTTACGTTCCCACAGCATCTATCAAAATTAAATAGGGGCCACAACTTTAATATCACCTTCTGTACTTTCTCATCTATTTTTTGACGACTTAAGCCATCGCAAGCATTAACCAAATCTTCACATTTAATTTTGACTCTTAAATCAAATGAATTTTCATATACAGCCATAATCTATTTATATTATTATAATTATCGTATTTTTATCTAATAAATTTTATTAAAAAATAATGATTCACAAAAACAAATGGTTAATTAAAAAAGAGTTAGCGTATAATCGATGACAACCGAAGGAGTTCCTATGATGTGCACCCCTTTCTCTAGAATGAATGAATTAGCTTACCCGTTGATTAATCGACTAACATCTCCTGAGCAATTTTCTTTGTTAGTAAAAGAATGCAATTTTTCCAAAAAAGCAAAAATAATCGATAATATAACAGATCGAATTCTAGGGCAAATCAAAGATGTCTTTGCAAAAGATACTAAATTTCAGGAACTTTGCCAAAAAGCATCCCACCCAGAGATTTATCAAAATCCCGAGAAATCTTACGAAGCCGAAGTCTATAAACGTGTTAAAAATAGCTACGACCAATACAAAAAAAAACGAATGCAAACAACATTCCTGCACTCTATGTTAATGCTTTTTTCTCTAACCATAAAGTTGCTCA
>DAHVFY010000128.1 GCA_027316765.1 Parachlamydiales bacterium
TAGGAAAAATTAAAGATGGAGATGCCTACCCTTTTGCTATGAGTGAAGACTTTGTTCCTTGGCGGCGTGATGTGTCTTTTGTGAAATCCCGAGAGATTCCTATCCAAACCCTGTTGAATGAGTTATCTTTCATAAAGGATAAGCAAAAATGGGGGTTTCCTTTCAGAAGGGGGTGTTTTGAAATCTCGCAAGAAGACTTTCAAGTTATTTCAAGAGCAATGGGAGTATGATCATGAAGAAAAGCATCAATTTTAAAGAGATCAGTGTTCATGACACTCCAGATCGTAGCCCTGGCTTTCTCTTATGGCATGTTAGCACAGCGTGGCGTGGGTCGATTGAAATGATGCTTAAATCAATGAGTCTGACCCACCCGCAATTCGTCATTCTTGCTACTTTAGGGTGGTTAACCAGAAAAGGAGATCGTGTGACGCAAGCTCTCATTGGTAAAATGGCAGGACTTGATCCAAACACTGTTTCTCAGATCATAAGAGGGCTTGAGCAAAAAGAACTCATTATGCGTGAAAAATCCTCTGATGGAAGAGCGAAAAATCCGATCTTAACAATGAAGGGTTCAGATATTCTTAAGAGAGCACTGCCTGCTGTTGAAACAAAAGACACAGAATTTTTTCATCATCTTACTGCAGAAGAAAAGGAATGCATGATCAGCATCTTCCAGAAATTAATTCCAAAGAAAGCGGAGATAGCTGAATGACAGACGAACATGTGGTGATAGATACTTCTCTTGTGCGTCGTCTGATCGCCTCTCAGTTTCCTCAATGGAAAGAGCTTTCTATTGATCCTGTTGCAACGAGTGGGTGGGACAATCGAACTTTTCATTTAGGCAAAGATAAATCAGTTCGTTTACCAAGTGCTGCTGAATACGAATTGCAAGTAGAAAAAGAGCATCAATGGTTACCGAAATTAGCCCCTAAACTCCCCCTTCCGATCCCTGTACCTATAGCAATGGGTCGCCCTGAATATGGCTATCCCTGGAAATGGTCCATTTATCGATGGCTTGATGGTGAAACCGTAACTTCTGCAGGTATAGCTGATCTCACTGAATTGGCAGTTGATCTTGCTGCCTTTCTTACAGCTCTCCACAAAATTGACGCAACAGGCGGACCACCGCCTGGATTACACAGTTTTTATAGAGGAGGAGCGTTATCGGTTTATGACAGCGAAACGCGTCGTTCCATCGCTTCTTTAAAGGATAAAATTGACACTACTACGGCAACTGAAGTTTGGGAAGCCGCTCTTTTGACTTCTTGGAAAAATCCGCCAGTATGGGTTCACGGTGATATAAGCGCTGGCAATCTGTTAGTACACAATGGCAAGCTCTCAGCTGTCATTGATTTTGGTCAGTTGGCAATTGGCGATCCTGCATGCGATCTTGCGATCCATTGGACATTATTTCATGGCAAAAGTAGAGAAGCTTTTAAAGAAGCACTCCCTCTAGATAAAGGAACCTGGGCTCGCGCACGCGGCTGGACCCTATGGAAAGCTCTAGTAGTCGCTGCAGGACTTACTAATCCCAATAATTCAGAGTCCCAACAATGTTGGCGCATAATCAATGAAGTTCTTTCAGATCACAAACATAAAGTCTAAAATTTAACCGATGCACAGAGGATGCACACTCATATGCTAAGAGCGGTTGTATCTGACTAAACACGACTGTTGATAAAATCTCCTTTTCTCTTGTATCTTAATAGCATAACAAATAGCTGCGTGCTGTGTTGTTTAGTATGATGGCGGACTCATAATCCGTTGGTCGTGGGTTCAAGTCCTACCTGCCCCATTCCTTATGGACGATTCTTAAAATCTAACATCGTTAAGAACGGTTCTCTCACTGATAATGAAAAACTTCCATCCTTCAATTGCAAGTTCTGAAATACTAAATCTAAAAGTTGACGTTTTTCATCCACTTCAGAACTTTCGAAGGTCTCACGAGCACGAGAGGCCGACTCCATATCCCTCTTCCACTTTTTAGCCAAAGTCTTCGATCTAAATGATCTGTCAAAACACTGACCGCCTTTCACCCGAATACGCACTCGATAGGTTTGGCAATGTCTATGAGTCCTCATGATAATTCCTCTGAGATCATTTTCCGCCTTCTCAAGGCTTTCCTTCTGTTCCATGTTTGCTCCTATTGTTATAGCACAAGTTTAGTTGTACCCCGAATTGTGACCTATTTGCAGCAACCCACTTTTTTAACAAACAGCTACAAGTTGAATGACGAGTTCAAC
>DAHVFY010000129.1 GCA_027316765.1 Parachlamydiales bacterium
TTGAACTCGTCATTCAACTTGTAGCTGTTTGTTAAAAAAGTGGGTTGCTGCAAATAGGTCACAATTCGGGGTTTAAGATAAAAAAGCTTGATTCTTCGATAAGCCTACCTTCTCCTCTCCCTGCCCTTGGAGCTTCCCCTCTTCATTCCATGTAGATTCCCCGTGCCTGATAAAATTAACTACAGAAGCTTGGACTATAATGTTTGACATAACAAACACTCCTAGAATGATTTTAAAAGCAATTTTAACAAATATAAAAACAATACTATATTACAATGTTAATAAAAGCAATATTAAATAAATTATATGACAACGTATCAAATCTTCGCTACTGCTTATAGGCTTTTCGGAAGATGCGAGGAAATAGGAAATTAATGCATAGACCAGAAACTACAAGTACTCCTGCAAATACCTTCCACTCTTGGAGAGGCTCTCCTAGAACTACAATGGAACTGAGCATTCCAAATACGGGGACGAGCAAAGCAAAAGGTGCAATGGTGCTAAATGGGTGATGGTGCACCAAAAAGCTCCAACTGCCGTACCCCACTAAAGTGGATAGATAAGTGATATAGAGCACAGATCCTGTTGACACCCATGTAACATGACGAAAAATATCAATGAACTTATCTACCCCCTCTGTCATGAGCGATAGCGCAAGAAAAGGGGGCCAAGCAAAAAAACTTCCCCAAATAACAAGGGCAATCATGTCTACTTTTCCGATTTTTTTGGAAATCAAATTCCCAATTCCCCAGGACACAGCAGAACCGATGACCAATAAAAATCCTGTTAATGTCCCTCCCCCATCCATATGCATTCCAATAAGGACAATTCCTGTAAGCGATACTAGGCCCCCAATAATCTGCCATGGATGTAATTTCTCTCCAAAAAACAAAACACCCAAAAGAACTGTAAAAAATATCTGAAATTGTAATAACAAGGATGTCAACCCAGGAGGAACTCCGGTATTCATTCCCATAAAAAGCAGGCCAAAATGCAAAGCGAACATCACAAGACCATACAACACGACCATTCTAAGGGGAACTTTTGGTCTTTTAATAAAAAAAACAGCAGGAATACTTGTTAGAAATAGCCGTGCAAAACCAAGAACTAGAGGAGGAATCTCCTCAAGCCCAAGTTTAACAACAACAAAATTAAAGCCCCAAATCATAAAGACAAGGACAGCTAGAAAAAAATGAGACAATTGCATTGTTCTGCTTTTAATACTGCAAAGATAGACACAGATGATACAACATTATCAACCTTAATTTCAAGAAAAAAACAGCACACCCTTATGAAGGGTAACCAATTGAGGTTCAACTCCAAAATGACCTTGAATTTTTTTTCTTATAATGTGTATATTACAACGAATCATCTTAACCTTTAAAGGTGTTTTATGAGTTCGCGCAAAAAATACGTTTTGATGTTGGCTGTTGGGTTAATGGGATTATCTGCCATTACCTTACACTTTACACATAAGTCTTCTGAAAAAAAGAAGTCAAAAAAAATCGCGCGCGCATTCACGAACATTTATAAAACAGAGTATTGGAAACACGGAAAAGATGTTGGAGGCGCCGGAACTGGTTCAACAGCTGATGTCACTAAGACGTACAGAGTTTTTCTTGAAACATTCATGAGAGAAAAAAAGATAGCGAGCGTCGTAGACTTTGGGTGTGGCGATTGGGAATTTTCAAGATTGATTGATTGGAGAGACATCCGCTATACAGGCATTGATGTTGTCAAGCATGTGATCGAGAAAAATAACGAAGTTTATCGATCAGACCGCATTCAGTTTATGACAGTAGAGGGAATTCACGAAGATTTGCCCAAAGGAGATTTAATTGTCTGCAAAGATGTCCTTCAGCATTTGGCAAATGAGGATATTTTACTGTTTTTGAAAAAAGTCTCAAAATTCAAACACTGTCTCATTACGAATGATCTCTATAATCCTTTCACAATTTTACCGACAAATTCTGACCTACAAAAAAGAGGAGGGTGCAGACAAATCGATTTGACCCTCCCCCCCTTTAATTGCTTTGGAGAAAAAATCTTAACTTACGAAGCAGAAGATGGGCTCATCAAGCAGGTCCTTTATCTTCACAACCCTATCCCAAAGTAAGCGCAAAGTTACTCACTCATTATTAATCAGATAGAATTTATAACCGCTCAACAAAATCTAGACAAATCTACACAATCGCATAGATAAATCAGACACGTCAATAGAGCAGTCGTA
>DAHVFY010000012.1:0-1875 GCA_027316765.1 Parachlamydiales bacterium
GCCATTAACTTCAATAAAAAAATCAAAACTCATTCCACATGTGTAGCGCTATAGGGAAAATAGGTCACAATTCGGGGATAAAGTAAAAATATTTTTAACTCTCTTGAAAATAAAAAACGTGATAAACTCTCGCTGTTATTATTTAAAACAGAGGAAAGTCAATGGTCGGCCTACTCATTGGGCAAGAGTTTGAGCTGGATATCGAAAGACTTGGCATTTATGGAGAAGGTGTAGGACGACTCGAGGGATTTGCTATCTTTATCGACGGAGCCCTCCCGGGAGAGCGAGTCGTTGCAAAGATCTACGAACTTCATAAAAGTTTTGGCAGAGCCCATATTAAAAAAATTTTAATCTCATCAAAAAACCGCATTACACCTGTTTGCCCTCTTTTTGGGACCTGCGGCGGCTGCCAACTCCTTCATCTAGAGTATTCTCAACAACTCCTAACAAAACGTCAAAAAGTCGTGGATGCTTTTGAGCGCATTGGAGGATTCTTCGAAGCCACAATCGCCCCTTGCGAACCCTCCCCATTACAGTTAGGATACAGAAACAAAATTCAGCTTCCTACCTCAAAAGAAAATCCTGTAACGCTTGGTCTTTATGCGCGCAAAACACATGACCTCGTGAAAGTCAGTCAATGTTTCATTCATTGCGATCTTGGGGAAGAGGTTTTTACAAAGCTCGCTCCCCTATTAAAAGCTCACGCTTCTAGTGAATCGCTAAAACACGTGCTCATTAAAACTTCTGTGATCTCACGCGAAGTGCTTGTTATTCTTGTAACGACTCTTCGCAATCTTCCTTATCTTTCAGAGCTTGCAAAGTGCATCATCGAAAAAATCCCTGAGGTGCGTGGCGTTGTCCAAAATGTAAATCCCTCTTTAGGAAATGTCATTTTAAGCGAAGACTACGTCACTCTTGCCGGAGATCCTTTTATCGAAGAAAAGATCCTAGGCTATAAAGTTAAAATTTCCCCCGCCTCTTTTTTTCAGGTTAATACCTATCAAGCAGAAAAACTCTATAAAAAAGCAATCGAGCTATGTGCTCTAACAGGTGCTGAAACAGTCCTGGATGCCTATTGTGGTGTGGGCGTCCTCTCTCTCCTCATAGCCTCTCATGCAAAACGTGTTATTGGAATAGAGTGTGTGCAAGATGCCGTGGCAAATGCAAAAGAAAATGCACAATCCAATCACATTTCTAACATCGAGTTCACGTGCGCTCCAGTTGAAGAAACCATCTCCTCTTTGAAAAACATTGATGTCGCTTTACTTAATCCTCCTCGAAAAGGATGCTCTCCACTATTTTTAGAGGCTCTTACTGCTGCAGCTCCCAAAAAAATCGTCTACATCTCCTGCGATCCTGCAACGCTTGCGCGCGATCTCAAATACCTGTGTTCAAAAGGATATGTTCTTGAAAGTGCACATCCCTTTGATCTATTTCCCCAAACAGGCCACGTTGAATGCATCGTAAGTATTGCTCGTACACAAGAAGAGATCAAGCCTTTGAGGGATATTTAACACGAAGATGATGAGAGATGACAAGGGCTCGGACCATCGCTTTTTTGACAAGACCGAGCTCTTCGAAAGTAAGCTGACATTCTGAGAGTTGACCATCTATTGCCTTTTCAGTAACAAGCGTATCAATCATTTGAACAATTGTCGTTTCTGTAGGCTCATCCATCGAACGAGAAGCCGCTTCAACACTATCTGCAATCATTAGAATCGCAGATTCTCGTGTATAAGGTTTAGGCCCTGGATAACGAAATTGCATCTCGTCCACCTTAGATGCATCGCCTTCCATCTGCTCTACTTGTTTGTGATAAAAGCAGTAAACAAGCGTTGTTCCGTGATGCTCCCGGATAATATCAATAAAGCTTGG
>DAHVFY010000012.1:1885-10082 GCA_027316765.1 Parachlamydiales bacterium
TTCTCGCTAAGGCCTCTCCTTCAGCAACATGCGCAATGATCACCTGAGCTGATTCTAGAGGAGTCAACAGCTGATGAATATTAAAACCGCCGTGTTGATTCTCTGTAAAATAATGAGGATTAAAAAGCTTGCCTATGTCGTGATAAAGCGCTGCAACTCTACAAAAAAGACCATTAGCATTGATTGCTCGTGCCGCAGACTCAGCTAAATTACCAACCACAAGCGAATGTTGATAGGTTCCCGGCGCTTCCAAACTCAAACGGCGCAGCAACTCGTGATTGGGATCCATATACTCCATCAACGTCATCTTCGTCATCACTCCAAAAAAAGCTTCAAGACCCGGCAAGAGTCCTACAACAAGAATTGCTGTGAATAAAAGAAAGAGAAAAACATTGTACAGATCTTGCATCAATACCCAATTCCAGGTATAGCCACGCGAAATACTAAAAAGAAGGATCACAATTGCCGAGAGCAACCACACTTTACCGCATACTGAAAACACTGAGCGACGTCGCTGCACTCCGCGCGTCCAAAGAATGGCGGCAAGCGCCGCTAGCAAATTCAGAATCAAAAAATGTTTCTGATCCACCGCAAGAGAGACTCCCAACACGATTGTCAAAATAGCAGAAACAAAAAGAGCCACTTCGCAATCGATCAAAATACAAATAAGGATTGCTGCAAAGGGAATAAAAAGCGGATAACGCAACAAATCGCTGTACGCTGGGGCATGGTGAAGAATAACATATTCTGTTGTCTTTGCCAAAATGATCGTCAGTAATGCTACAGTAAAAAGAAGGAAAAGCTTTTGAAAAGAGAAAAAAATCGATCTATATCTGATTTGAAGAAAAGCTGTTGCAACGGCTGCAACGAGGAACCCAAATAAGAGACTGCCAATAATCCTCCCGCCTCCTAACAAATCCCGTTTTTTTCCTAAAGCCTCTTGCATCGCTTGTATCATGGCAAGATGACGAGGCTCAATCCGCTCCTCAGGCGCAATAATCCGTGTACCCGCTTCAATCAAGGTATATTGCGTAGGAATTTTATCTCTAATCTGCTGCTGTAAGCCTCGCTCACGTGAAAAATCTTCTTTAAAATCAAAAAGTTCCTTGCGAAACTCATTAATGATGTACGTACTAGCTTCCGTACGATCACCACCCGGAACAAATGCTTTTTCTTGAACCTGCTCCCAGAACTTCGGAGGCAAAGACACCGCCTTTTTTGAATCCCTGGGAACAAAAACAAAAAAATTCGCAGCGTCGTCATTAAGCTCTCTAATCTTCTGTAGGGTTCTAAGATTAGTAAAACGCATTTTAGAGAGAACTTTTTCAAGACGAGCAGCTCCCCTTGCCAATTCTTCGAACGTACTTTGTTCAAGCTGCTTACGCCACTCTTGACTATTTACCAAGGAGTGTTCAAATTTTGAACGCACCTCATTCAGTTCACCGGGATTAATTCTGTAAATGGGTCCAATATCACGAATTGCTTCCTGAGTTAAAGTTGCAGTCGCTTCTTCATCAGGAAATTCAAAATCAATTTGAGCAATGACATATTGACCTGAAACAGAATTCAAAATGAAAATCGGCATCGGCACTTCTCGAAAATGCCAAAGCAGAGCCAATGCAAAAATAAGAAGACCGCCAAGGACCCCTCTTCTGCCAAAATGCCTCTGCCACTTCTCGTTTTGACTTGAAGTATCTAACATATGTATTAAATATACCAAATCGCTTATTATTCTTACATGTACCAGATTATTCCTAGAAAATATCGCCCTCAGTCGTTCAAAAAAATAGTTGGACAAGATGCCATTGTTGCAACTTTAAAAAATTCCTTACTATCCTCACGTCTAGCTCAAGGCTATCTTTTTTGCGGCGGGAAGGGAACAGGAAAAACAACTTTAGCACGCCTCTTTGCAAAGGCGCTCAATTGCGCACATCTTGCTCCAGATCAAGAACCTTGTAACACTTGTCCCTCATGCATTGAGATCGCTTCAGGCCGCTCTCTTGATGTCCTCGAGATTGATGGAGCCTCCAACCGAGGTATAGACGACATTCGCCAAATTAATGAGACGGTGGGATACGCTCCAACCTCTGGAAAATATAAAATTTACATTATCGACGAAGTGCATATGTTAACAAAAGAAGCCTTTAATGCACTTCTCAAAACTCTAGAAGAACCACCCCCTCATGTAAAATTCTTTTTTGCAACAACAGAGCCTCACAAAGTTTTACCAACGATCATTAGTCGTTGTCAGCGTTTTGATCTCCATCGCATCTCTAAAGAAACAATGAAAGAAAAACTTCTCTTCATTGCAAACGATTTACAAGCATCTATTGAATCTGAAGCAATCGATATCCTCATTGACATGTCAGAAGGATCTCTTAGAGATGCTGAATCTTTACTCGATCAACTCATATGCTCAACTCATGGGACAATCACAACAGAAACCATGGCGACAACTTTTGGGATAACGCCAAAAGAGATCTACCAAGATCTAGATCAGGCTATCCATGCATCTAACTTGGCCTTTGCATATGATCTTGCTTCCCAAGTTTTCTCTGCAGGCAAGGATCTTTCTGCCTTTATGGACGGACTGATTGGTCACTACAGAAATAAATTAAAAGCACTTATCAAAGATAAAAACGCTGAACCTTCATTTTCTCTTGAACAATGCCTCTATATCATTGAGTTTCTCATTGAGTGGGGATACAAACTTACTAAAACCCCTTTCAAACAGACAGGCTTAGAGATCATTCTTCTTCACCTCATTCGAAGTGGCAAACGCGTGTCAATCGACACTCTTGTCCATCGTCTAGTTGCCCTTGAAAACAACCTCTCAGCTGAGCCCTCGACAGCAGAAAGGCCCTCTACCCTCTTAAAAGAGGTGCCATGCCCCGTGCAGGCTCAACCTGAAAAGCCAGAGCACAAAAAAGCTGCAGACCCTGTCCCTCCCCCTGAGAAGCCTATAACCCGCTCAACTGTTGCCAAGAGTCACTACGACACTTTGATTCGATTTGCTGCTGTAGAACTAGAGGGAATGACAGAACGTTAAAATTTAAATATGGAGATAAAATAATATGGGAAGCGGTTTTTCTAAAATGAAAAAACAAGCGCGTCTGATGGAAGCGCAATATGAGAAAATGCAAAGTGAACTACAAAACACAAAAGCTACCGGCACAAGCGGCAATGGACTTGTCACTGTTGTTGTCAACGGCAACAAAGAAGTCGTTGACGTACAAATTAAACCGGAATGCGTGGATCCAAAAGATGTCGAAGGACTTCAGGACCTTATTAAAGCAGCATGTGAAGATGCTTACAAAAATCTCCCGGATACATCCTCCTCAATGGGTCTACCAGGCGGGCTCTCACTTCCTTTTTAGCTTCAGTTGAATGACGAGTTCAACTCTTGTGAGTTGGACGAGGAATGAAACGCAGTAGATGGAAGTTAAAAAGGAAGGGTTGCTGCAAATAGGTCACAATTCGGAGTCAGAACAGAACATGTCAATTCTTCATACTCTTTGCTGAAATTCTTGAAGCAGGAGAATAATCTCTTCAGAACTAGGGAGCTCAAGTGCTTGTGCTGCAAGCTCCCGGCATCGCGCAAGACTTAAACGACGAATGGCTTGCTTAATTACAGGTAAATATCTTGGAGAACAGGAAAGTTCAAAAATACCAAGTCCCAAAAGCAATGGGATAAAAAGAGGATTCGATGCCATTTCACCACAAATCCCAACACTTTTTCCCGCTGTGGAAGATTCATCGATGATCATCTTAATCAACCGAATAATGCCAGGATGCGCCGAATAACAAAGTTCACTCATCATAGAGTCACTTCGATCAACGCCTAATGCATACTGAATAAGATCGTTTGTTCCAATCGAAAGAAAATCACACTCAGCAGCCAATACTCTGCTCATCACGACTGCGGATGGAACTTCTATCATACAACCAATGACAACTCTTTCTGTAATTCCAAGCTCTTGTTTCATTTCCTCAATAAGCATTTGAACACATCTTAACTCACGAACATCGCTAACAAGAGGAAGAAGCACCCTCACATCACCTATTATTCCAGCTCGCAATAGTGCTCGTATCTGCGTGCGCAATAACTCTGGATATCGCAGTAAAAAACGAATCCCTCGGCAACCAAGAATCGGGTGTGAGTCCTTAAGAACATCCTGAAACATTTTTGGATTCTTATCGCCACCAATATCAAAAACACGCACTACAACAGGTAATCCATTCATTTGATCAACAAGTGTTTTATAAACCAAGTACTGCTCTTCCTCAGTTGGAGCGCGCAACGATTCATCTAAAAGTAGATATTCTGAGCGAAAAAGACCGATCCCTTCAGCTCCATGTTCTTCCAACTGCTCAAGTTCGCTTAAATCATTCACGTTAGCAAAAAGACGCACGGAAAAACCATCTAACGTTTCTGCCTTTAAAGAAGATTCGCTCTTTAAACTCTCAAGCTTTACTTTGATATCAACTAACTGTTTCTGATACTTTTCTAAAGTTGCAGGTAAAGGATTAAAAATTACTTCTCCCACAGAACCATCTACAATGACACAATTGCTAACAATCTCAGATAAAAGATCGATATCCATTGCAGCAACATAAGGAATCCCCTTGGCTCTCGCAATTAAAGCTGCATGCGAATTACCGCCCCCTGTTTGTGTGACAAAGGCTCCTACGCGAGAAGCCGATACACATGCCGTCTGAGAGGGTGCTAGTTCTTTAGCAAAAATCACAGAATTATCAGGAATATCATTGAGCGATACTTCTTCTTTATTTCCCAAGTGACCCAAAATTCGTTTAGACACATCCTTTACATCGATCATTCTTTGTTGAAAAAAGGAATCAGATGCCATGCAAAACCGACTTTCAAATTCACTAATCACAGAGCGGAACACAGCTTCTGTATTGCGCTGCATATCGCGAATTTTCTCCTCCATATGCACAGTAATCAGGGGATCATCGAGCATCTGAATATGCGTATCAATAATAAAAGCTGCATCCTGAGAGCCCTCATCATTAAGATCGCTTTGAAGCTGTTCTAAATCTTCTCGACTTGAAAAAAGGGCCTTTCTATAACGCGCAATTTCCCCATCCACTTCGCTGATGGTAATCGGAAACTCTGGAATCGTTTCCTCAGATGTCATGAGAAAATAAGGAACCCCTATCGCAATCCCTTCGCTAACAGGAGCGCCCTTAAAACGTCTTTCTTGCTGATCACTCACCTCTATCCTTCTCCAAATTGACTTTCAAAGACATCTACTAAATTGCTCATGACAGTTTCTGCATCATCTCCTTCTACTGTGATCAAAATCTGAGCGTTTCTACTTACAGCTAACATCAAAATACTCATAATACTACGAGCATTAATAGTTTCCTTGCGATAAGTGAATGTGACAGTCGCTCTACTTCCTTGCAAAATCTTAGCGATCATCGTTGCAGGACGAGCATGCAAACCAAGCGCATTTTTAATTTTTACCTTGCACGACACTTTCACGAGAACGTTTCCTTTGATTCTGCTTTTTTGAAATTGTTTCTAATAACTTCGCGTTAAATTCCTTAGCGGAATTATACCCCATCTCTTTCAAGCGATGATTGAGAACAATTGTCTCTAGAAGAAGAACCACATCCCTTCCTGGTTTGACAGGTAGGACATGGTAGGGAACTTTCACCCCCAAAATGTCACAATACTTCTCATCAAGTCCAATTCTATCATAGAAACGACGATCATCCCACTCTTCAAGCTTCACAACAATATCCACCTTCTTATCGTCTCGAACGCACACCGCTCCATAAAGATGCGCCACATTAATAATTCCAATTCCTCGAATTTCCATCAGATGACGAGTGAGCTCAGGCCCTGCACCTTCTAAATAAGCTCCCTCACGAAGCCGAATTTTAACGACATCATCAGAAATCAAGCGATGTCCTCGCTCAATTAGCCCAAGAGCCGCTTCACTTTTCCCAACAGAAGAATCGCCTTGGATCAACACACCGACGCCAAAGGCCTCAACAAGCGTTCCATGGCATGTCATACTAGGAGAAAACTCTTCATTGAGCAAAAAAGTGATCTTACTCAAGAGATTCATGGTCGTCATGCTCGTGCGCAAAAGTGGCACATTCTCTTGTTCACAAAACTCAATCAAATCTTTTGGTACTTGATAGCGCCCCGCAACGATTACAGCCGGCATTTTTGAAGTGAGAATTTTCTTAAGTCTTTCAATTCTTGTTTTGGGATGAAGATCGCGCAGATAAGAAATTTCCACGTTTCCGAAAATTAACATCCTTTGACTTACAAAATTTCTTAAATATCCAGAAAGGCTTAAACCGGGCCGATGCGCCTCTGGAAGGCGGATTTTTCTTTTGATTCCCGACTTGCCTGCAAGCAGTTCCAGCCCTAATTTCTCTTTGTAATTGTCGAAAAGATCCTGAACAGTATACATTTTAGCCTTAAAATAGAAAAGACCAAACAGTCTCTTCTTTCGCAATTTTAGTGAAGCTGGATTGTTTTTTCAAAGGAAAAACAGTATCATGCAAATTAAAAGGAGAATTTATCATGGCACGCAGTAAAGTTATAATCGTAGGTGGTGGTTTCGGAGGACTTACTGCCGCAAAAGCACTTAAGAAAGCAGATGTTGACGTTCTCCTTATCGACAAAACAAATCACCATCTATTTCAGCCACTTCTTTATGAAGTTGCAACAGCCGCTCTCTCTCCAGGCGAAATTGCAACACCTATTCGAGAAGTGCTCAGACACCAAGATAACGCAACCGTCATCATGGGAGATGTTGTCAGAATCGATAAAAATAACAAACAAATCGAATTAAAAAATGCAGAACGCATCCACTATGATTACCTCATTCTTTCCGTGGGTGCACGCCATTCCTATTTCGGTAATGATCAATGGGAAAGTTTAGCACCTGGTTTAAAAACATTAAACGACGCACTTAAAATCCGTGAACATATCCTTCTATCATTTGAAATTGCAGAACGGATCGATAGAGACTCAGATCTATCTGAATACCTCAATTTTGTCCTCATCGGCGGAGGTCCAACAGGTGTTGAAATGGCAGGAGCAATCGCAGAGATTGCCCATAAAACACTGTTTAAAAATTTTCGCAGAATTAAGCCTGAAAACTCAAAAGTCTATCTCATTGAAGCGCTTCCTCACATCCTCCCCATTTATCCAGAAAAACTTTCTCTCTCTGCAAAACAAGCTTTAGAAAAACTTGGTGTCCACGTCATTACAGGAAAAAAAGTTACTAATATCTCTTCTGCCGGCGTCCAAGTCGAAGAAATGTTCATTCCCTCTCGCAATGTGATCTGGGCAGCCGGGAACCAAGCTTCACCTCTTTTACAAACTCTTGACGTCCCTCTTGATAGACAAGGACGGGCAATCGTTGGCCCTGATCTCTCAATCCCTTATCACCCCGAGATTTTTGTCATCGGCGATGCAGCGCACGCAGTAGGCAAGAATGGGAAACCTCTTCCAGGCATTGCACCAACTGCCATCCAGCAAGGTAAATATGTCGCCCGCATCATCAGAAAAAAACAAGATCAACAACATCGTCCTCCCTTTAACTATCTCGACAAAGGAAGTATGGCGACAATCGGTAAATCCAAAGCCGTTGCAATGATTGGAAAATTCCAATTCTCAGGCTTTCCTGCTTGGTTTGCTTGGTGCTTCATCCATATCCTCTATCTCATCGGCTTTCGTAATCGCTTAGGAGTCATGATCGAATGGTTTTGGTGTATGATTAGCGGTCAACGCGGAGTCCGAATCATCAACCGCTCTATCGAAGAAAATCTTCCCCCTTGATAAAATCATTAAAAGAATTTTGGCGCCGTTACCCCGCGCTTCATATAGGATTAAGCTGGCTTTTAGGAACTGCTTGCGCCTTTGGTTTGACGTGGGAATTGATCATTCCGGGCATGTGTCTCTTCTCAAGCTATAAATGCATACTGCGCACAATCTTCTTCTCCCTCATCGCTTTTTTTTATACCTCATGGCAGCATCCACCTGACCACTTTAAAGAAAAAAAAATGTATGGCGTTGCAGAATTTCATATCCAAAGCTTAAAAGTGCAGCCTTCTCCCTTTCATAAATCCTACTTATACAAAGGCACTATCATGCAATTGACTTCAGAAGGAGTCATTGACCACAACCTCCCCTGTTCTATCTATC
>DAHVFY010000012.1:10092-16063 GCA_027316765.1 Parachlamydiales bacterium
ACCCTTCAAAAAAAATCGTCCAAAAGCAAACTGCGACTACCGGATCAAAGGAACTCTTGTACGCACAGGAAATTATCATTACATCCTAAAACCGGATAAAAACTCACTCTGGAGCCCCATTGAGAATACATGGAACCTGGCAGAATGGCGCTTTAAGGCCAAAGAAAAAGTAAAAAGCCTTCTTAAAAAGGAGATTTCCAGCAACAAAAGCGCTTCTTTCTTAACAGCGCTTGCTACAGGAGATATTGACGAACGTTCACTCACGCTTGAATTTAATAAACTAGGAATTCAACATATCTTAGCAATTTCAGGGTTTCATTTTGCCCTTATTGCAGCCTTCTTAAGCTTTTTTCTAAAACGTTTTCTGTAGCCAAAAAATGCTGCAATTCTACTCATTTGCACCCTCTCACTCTACTTTCTCTTTATCGGTGCAGCTCCATCCGTATTAAGAGCTTGGATCGCAATCTCCCTATTTCTCATTGCGCAGATCTTTAAACTACAAATCTCAGCGCTCAATGCACTCGGCGTTGCACTCTTCGTAGAACTTCTATGCGACCCGCTCCTTGCTACCAATATCGGCTTTCAACTCAGCTTTCTTGCCACCACGGCGATTTTGCTTCTCTATCCTCCAATGAACCGGCTCATTTACTATATCCTCCCAAAACGCCCTCTACACATAGTCACCATGATGAATCCCCTCCATCAACATCTTTATCTCGTTGGAGCCTCTTTGCGCCACTGCCTCTCACTCAACATCGCTGTCCATCTCACAACCCTGCCCCTCATCCTCTTTTACTTTCACAAATTCCCCTTACTCAGCCTGGGCTACAATCTATTTTTCCCTCTTGGTGCCAGCATTGCCCTCCTTCTTTTGTGCATCAGCCTCATGTTCAACCTGCTCTTTCCTCCTCTTGGCCACCTCCTGCACGAACTCAACAGCACCTTCACAGCAATTCTCCTGAAGTCGACAGAACATCCTCCTTCTCTTTTCGACTACACTCTACGTCTTCCCCCTTTTCCTCTCACTCCCCTTCTAGCTCTTCTCACTCTCCTCTTCTGCGTCGGCATCTACGTTAATGAGCGGTGAGCTTTGTTTTTAGCAAATTGCCGAACACCGTAGGCGACTGCAATGAGTAAAACTGCCATGCCGATGCTTTCTATGACAGGCGGCATGTGCCCTTCAAGCAGATAAACAAAAGAAATGCCAAACACTGTCTCAAAAATAATAAGCTGTCCTGCAAGGGAAACGGGCAAATATAAACTGGCTCCATTCCACAAAGACGCTCCCACCCAAGAACAAAGAATCCCAAGAATGGCACTTCCAATAAGGAATCTTACCAGTTCAGGACCGAATGTGACGTATTTCTCCATATGCAATTGATCTTCAAAAAACACACCTAAAATCAGAGTAAAAACGATCACCCAAGCAAGTGTTGCAACGCCAATGAGCGTTGACCAATCACTCAAGCGCACCTCTTTATGATTTTTTAAAAATCGGGAATTTGCAACGACATACCAAGTCCACGTCGTTAATGCTAAAAAGCAGCAAACCAAACCCAAAATATAAGAAGAAAGAGAGGCACTTTCCTGAATTTGAGGAACATTAATGATCACAAGACTCAGCAGAATAAGCGCTGAGGGAAGAAGCAAACTCCTAAATGTTGTCTCTTTTTGCTTGAAGTTCCCATAGAACGCAATTGTTATAGGACAAACACCTAAAATAAGAGCAGAAATCGCAGGTGTTGCATAGCGCAAAGAAAGAACAACAAATGTGTAGTAGCCAATGGTCGAAATCAAAGAAAAGTAGAATGCTCTCTTCCAAACCGCACCTGGATAACGACATCTGCCCTGAAGCTGTAACTGAAGAAAAATTAAAAGAGAAACAACCCCATACAACAGATAGCGCCCAAGCGTCACTTCAATCGCCGTGAAACCGCTCATAAACTGGGGAATCACAAAAATTAGCCCCCAAATAAGACATGCTCCCAAGGCACATGCAATCCCCTTAAACATCGAGTGGCTCCCTTCTTAACCAAATTTATAAAATCAGGGTCTAATTTAACATCTCTAATAAATCTGTCTGAATCTTATGAAATTCTCGTGAAAACGCTAAGAATGCGGCATCGTTAAAATCATCTACGTTAAAATTATCTATAAGGGCATTAATTTCTCCAAGTCGCTTGCTGACCTTTTGAAGAACTTCCAATTTATCGAATTCACTGTCTTCACATCGATTTTGTAGTTCATTACAAATGGATTCTGTTCTTACTATTTGTGATTTCCATTCCTTGACCACCGATCTCAACTTGCGCTGCTGAAGACGCTCTTCTTTCTCCAATTCGCGCTCTTCCTGCTTCAATCTCTTCATTTCAGTCTTATGTTGCTCAATCTGCTTGTGATGTTTCTCAGTCGCACAAACAATTCTAATAAAAACATAGGTGACCACTAGTAGCAATGCCACCACTCCAATTTTAACAAAAAAAGATAAAGGAGAAAGAATCGCCTCTACTAACAAAAATCCAATACCTGCGATGAAGGGAGGTAAAAGAGCCCAATGCGCCACTCTATACATCTTATCCAGGGCAATAGAAACGATCGATTTTTTCGACGACTTCTCATGCAAGAGGATCTGCACTTCTTGATGTCTAGAGGGCGTAACAGCATTATATCCTAAACTTTTTGCATCAGTTTGTTCAAATAACAAACTAGAACAACGCTGTATATTCAACATAAATAACCTCCTAAATCATATATTGTACGCTATAAACTCCCTTTTTTACCATTCATTTAAAATGGATTAAAAAAATATTTTACAATCTACCTGAAAGTGTTTCTCTCTTGTAAGAAAAGACGGAAATGACTATGCTATAGTAGTTTTTCTATGCATTTATGGCGATCGTAGCTCAGTTGGTTAGAGCGTTGGATTGTGGTTCCAAATGTCGCGGGTTCGAATCCCGTCGATCGCCCTTCTTTCCTTCATATATCAAAATCAGTTATATATAAAAGATATACCGAATGTGCTTCAAAAATCGGATTTGGTAAGAGGGTTGCTTCATGTCCGTGTTACATGCATTAATTTTAGGGTTGATTCAAGGAATGACAGAATTTTTTCCTATCAGCTCTTCAGCCCACCTTAAAATTACAAAGCTTTTTTTTGATATAAAGGGGGGAGAAAATCAGGTCGTCTTCGATTTAATTTGCCACCTCGGAACGCTTACAGCACTACTTTTTTTCTTAAAAAAAGAGCTTTTAAAACTCACAAAAGAACAGATGAAAGGATTCTTCTTTGCACTCATGCCTCTTATTCCAGCCTATTTTCTCCTCAAACCGCTACGTGATGCAGCAAATAAAACAGAACTACTTGGCTTCTTTCTCATCCTAACAGGAATCATTCTCTTTTGCGGTCATAAACTGCGTTTAACAAGAAAAAGCAAACAACCGCGTTCTGATCTTTTTGTTATCGGTGCAATGCAATCTCTGGCACTCATTCCCGGAATTTCTCGGAGTGCTTCTACAATTGCCTGCGCACGTATTCTTGGATGGAGCCCTGCCGAAGCGGTACGTTTCTCTTTTCTCTTGGCGATCCCAACAATCATTGGGGGGAACTGTTTAGAACTTCTTAAGATCTTTCTTTCAGGAGAAACACTTGGACCCATTTCTCCTATTAGCTGCTTTGTGGGTTTTATATTTTCCTTAGGAGCAGGACTCATCTTTGTCCGTTTTGGCTTCTCGTTGCTAGAAAGAGGTTGTTTTAAACCTTTTGCCTGGTATTGTCTAATTCTTGGAACCTTATTGAGTATCTACTTTTATGGCTAAAACACAAACACCCTCATCTGAAAAGAAATCCTCACTACCACCCGAAGCACAAGGGCTTATCCTCTTGGGAACCTCCATCATTGCTTTTTTAAGTCTTTTAAGTTTTCAAGTCGAAGGAAGCGAATCCAATTGGCTCGGACTTGTAGGTTACGGCATTGGAGCTGCTCTCACATTCCTATTTGGAATCATGAGTTATGCGGTCATTGGGTTTACCGGTTGGATGGGCTGGCAGATTCTTTGCTATCGCTTCATCCCAAACCGAATGTTCAAAATCATCTTCTTTTCTATTTTTCTTATTTCACTTGCAATGCTCTTAAATCTTTTAGCAGAACACGGCCCTCCTCTTCCTGAGTTTTTGCAAAAAAGAGTCTATTCTGAAAATACCCTGCTTAGTTATCCCTACCCTCATAAGTATGTGCGCACAAATTTAGGAGGAATTCCGCTCTATTATCTTTATCGAGATCTTCCCTTATTCAGTGTACAACGCATGTTGAGCGATGTTGGAATAGGGCTTACCTTCTCAATCACAGCTATCGTCTCTTTTCTTCTACTCACCGAAATTCAGATTCTTCCTTATCTAAAGCGCCTCCCTCAGTTCATCGGAAAATTATTTAAGAAAAAAGAACGAGATGAAGTTGAAAATGACGCTCTCATGCAAAGTGCAGATGAGATTGAAAACACTTTAACAAAAAGACTCTCAAGGCCTATCTATACACCGGTTAAAGATCCTGAACCTTCTTTACCCACAAAAAAAGAAGAAGCAGATTCTTCCTCTTTTTCAAAGGAAAAAAAATTAAAGATTTTGGGATTCTCTAAAAAAGAGGCCGCAATTAATGCCGCAAAAGCGCAAAACGGCGATTTCTCAGGATACGTTCTTCCTCCTTCCGCACTTTTAACAAGTCCAAAAAAAGTCGATACTCCCTCTTTGAAAAAAGAATTGCGTCGTCAGGCAGAAATTCTTGAAGAAACTCTTTTAAGTTTTGGAATCGAAGCAAAAGTTGGAAATATTCACAGCGGTCCTACCATCATCTCATTTGAAGTGCATCCGGCCGTTGGAGTGAAGGTACAAAAAATCAAAGCTCTTGAAAATGATATTGCGCTTAACCTTCAGGCAAAATCAATCCGCATCATCGCCCCAATCCCGGGAAAAGCTGCTGTTGGCGTTGAAGTACCCTCTCCTTATCCACAAGAGGTAAGTTTTAAAGAGATGCTGAACACTTATCAACAAAGTGGACGTAAACTTCATATTCCTACCCTTCTTGGCAAAACTGTAAACGGCGAAGATGTCGTAAGCGATCTTACAAAAATGCCTCATTGCATCATAGCAGGTGCTACAGGATCTGGAAAATCTGTCTGTATCAACACTGTCATCATGTCAATTTTAATGAACGCACGCCCCGATGAAGTGAAACTACTCATGATCGACCCGAAGAAGGTGGAGCTCACCCCGTATACAGCACTGCCTCACATGATTGCACCGGTGATTACAGAGGCTCACGGCGCATACGCAGCTCTTAACTGGCTTGTCAAAGAGATGCAAATTCGTTACGACATTTTAAAACAGCTAGGATTGCGCAATATCACAGCCTTTAACAATCGAGATGCAAACAAAGAGCTAGAAGGTTCTTTAAGCATTGCTATCCCTGATAAGATGTCCATGATTGTAGCAATCATCGACGAATTTGCCGATCTGATGATGGTTTCAAGTTCAGATCTAGAAACGCCGATTGCACGAATCGCTCAGATGGCGCGAGCGGTTGGCATTCACCTAATTCTTGCAACTCAACGCCCCTCACGAGAGGTGATCACAGGACTTATTAAGGCCAACTTTCCAACCCGTCTCTCATTCAAAGTGGCAAGCCGCATTAACTCTCAAATCATTCTTGATGAAGTGGGCGCTGAAAGTCTTCTTGGCAACGGTGATATGCTCTTTCTTCCTCCCGGCAGCTCTCATCTCATCCGAGCGCAAGGAGCCTATATCCGAGACGAAGATATCAATAAAGTTATCCAGTTCATTTGCGAACAAGCGCCCACTCAATACTTAATCCCCTCTTTCGATGCAATGCGCAAAGAAGATTACGGCCTTTCCTCAGATGGAGAAGAGGGGAGCAAAGATGCTCTCTACGATCAAGCTAAATCCATTGTTATTGACACC
>DAHVFY010000012.1:16073-27429 GCA_027316765.1 Parachlamydiales bacterium
CACAACCTTTTTACAGCGCAAACTAAAAATTGGCTACGCGCGCGCTGCGTCCCTCATGGACGAACTAGAAGCAAGTGGAATCATTGGTCCTCAAGAGGGCAGTAAACCAAGACGTGTCATCCAACCCTCATTAGATAAAAAAGCATACTCCTATGAAGGACAAGAACAAAGTACAGATGAATAAGGAAATTGACAAACAACTCATTCCACGACTCCATTTTATGGGCGTATTGCTGCTTATTTTTGGCACTTTTTCTTGCTGCTATGCTTTATTTTTTGCTCCGACAGAACCCATTGACACCACAGAAGAACAAGAACTCTCCTCCGGATTTACAATTTTAAGCACCGACGGCAGAGTCAACGCCTATAGCATTGCCGGAATTTTCGCCTTCGTCGGCGCCACGTGTATTGTCATCGCTAAGAAAAGGAGACCCTCGTGAAACGGCTTCTTTTAGCTGACGGATCACACGAGTTGCTGCTAGCGCTTCAGAAAACAGAAGAAGCAAAAAAATATGATATCTCAACAGCTACAAACGCTGCAGAATGTCTTGACAAACTCACAAAAGATCAACCCGACCTTCTTCTTGTTGATCTTTTTCTTCCTGGAATGCATGGCATTGAGATTTTAAAAAAAATTCGCTCAAGCACCCGTTTTGATCAGATGGGAGTGATTCTCTCCTCTTCTGAAGCAATGTCACAAAACTACTATGCAGCGCTCAAAGCTGGCGCCAACTATTTCCTTACTAAACCATTCCCACCCTCTTTTTTCTTTTCTACCGTAGAAAAGTTTTTTGCAGGAACACTTCACCCAGAGTCGTTCGCAAGTGGAGGATCAAGCCTCATTGAAGGAGAGCATTGTTACCTTCCCAAAAGATACCACCCTAACGAATATATCAAGTTTTGGGGAACACGCGGTTCAAATCCAGTATCAGGACCAGAATATGTACGCTATGGCGGCAATACTGCATGCCTTGAAATTCGCCACGGTAAAGATTTAGTCATCATCGATGCAGGAACGGGAATTCATCCCCTGGGTAACTCTTTATTGGAGTCAGACATAAACACAATCCATCTAGTCATTAGCCATACCCACTGGGATCACTTAACAGGATTTCCTTTCTTCAACCCCATTTATCACCGAGATAAAACAATCTATATCTACGCACCCGTTGGCTATGAAAGAACAACGCATGAGCTTTTTACTGACATGCTCGCTTACGCCTTTTTCCCCGTACGCCTTGACGACATCCAAGCTAAGATTATCTTTTGCGATCTGCGCGACTCTGAAACCATCACGGTGGGCAATATTGCAATTTCTGCTCACTACGCTCACCATCCGGGGTCTACACTCTGCTTTAAAATCCACGCTGGCGATAAAAAAGTTGGATATGCAACAGATAATGAAGTCCTCATGGGCTATCACGGAGCTCCTAATGCAATTACAAAGGACGACCCGCGTCTTGAACCTCATCAACCCCTAATTGCCTTCTTTCAAGACTGCGATATTCTCATCCATGAAGCACAATATACGCCGATCGAATACCAAACAAAAGTCGGTTGGGGACATTCTTCCATTTCCAATGCAGCTGTCCTTGTAAAGCATACAGGCGTTAAAGATTGGATCGTTACGCATCACGACCCAACACATACAGATGTAGATCTCTATAACAAAATTCACCTGCATTACGACATCATGCAAGAATGCGGAATCCAGTGCCAGGTCCGTATGGCCTTTGATGGCATGACCCTCTCTCTTTAGAACCTATTAACCAAAGAAAATCGGCGTACTTGGAGCATCCTGTAAAGCGATTGTGACAGGAATTGCGTGGTTCAGTGCCATTAAGGCCGACTTAAGCGCTGTCTCATGAGCATTACATTCGCTGGAAAGATGCGCAAGATGCACATGCTTTAAAAGAGGATGTTGCAATTCTTGCAAAAGAGAAGCACATTGTTCGTTAGAAAGATGTCCCTGACGGCTCAAAACGCGCTGTTTATAGACCATAGGGCGATTAGAAGCGTGCACCATAGAGACTTCATGATTAGATTCCAAATACAGATAATCGCACTCTTGAAGCTGACTTGAAACAAGCGTTGTCGCAAACCCAAGATCTGCACAAAAACCAAGCTTATGAGCTGAAGTTCTGATCGTGAATGCAACGGGGTCAATCGCATCATGTTGAACACTGAATGGATGAATTTCCATTCCACCAAATTCAAATGTCTCCCCAGTAGAAAAGATCTTGAATTTAGGGCACTCGTGCAAAAAATCGTAAATGGCTTTTGCTGTATCCCCGTTAGCGAATACAGGTATTCCCATCCTACAACCAAGCACCTGCAAGCCGCGAATGTGATCCACATGTTCATGTGTGATCAAAATCGCATCAATCTCGCTCAAATCCACATTAATAAGAGCCAATCTCTCTTTGATTGCGCGTCCACTAAGACCTGCATCAATCAAGATTTTCGCTTCTTTTGTTCCTAAATAAATGCAATTTCCTTTCGATCCCGATGCCAAAGGACAAAATCCGTACATAGCGCTTCCGTTTTTCACCAAAGCTAACATGTTGCGGAAAAACTTACAATGAAGCTCTGAATCTATAGTGCTTCCGGTTGAAAGAGGCCCAAGAAAAACGAATTGTTTTGACATAATTAGAAAATTTCACTACTAACTATTTATTATAAAGAGGGAATAACAATGAGACGTCCTGAAGAAGAAATCTTAGCAGATATTGATACAACACTTGATCAATTAATTTGCTATGCAGATAACATTAATATGATTACACTTAGCGAGCTTGAAGTTGACGCTCTACAAAAAACACAAGAGAGTCTACTTGCAAGATTGATCCATATGGAAGAAATGTTAAATAAAGAGCGCAAACCAGCAAAACAAAAATCTATTGAAAACGTACAACAAAAGATCGCGCAATACAGTAAACTTAATGCTCGTTTAATTAACGGAGTCGCCGATCAATTTGCAAGACGCTCAAACGTGCGACTTAAAAAACGACAATCGACTTTAAAAACTAGCTAATTTACGAATTGCTTTTTCCAGATCTTCTTTCTGAGGAAGAACCGCATCTTCTAAAGACTTACAATAAGGAACAGGACAGTCCTGACCTGTCACGCGCACAACGGGCGCATCAAGATATTCAAAGGCAAGTTCAGAAGCCCTAGCCGCAATTTCCGCACCAAAACCACATGTACGAGCAGCTTCATGAGCAATAAGAAGTTTACCCGTCTTTTTAAGTGATTCTACAATCGTCACAAAATCAAGGGGCACAATGGTACGAAGATCTATCACCTCAACATCAATCCCTTCTTCAGAAAGACGTTCTGCAACCTCTACTGCCATAAAAACCATCATTCCCCAGGCAACAAGCGTTAAATCACTACCTTTTCGCACAACTTTTGCCCTACCAAGAGGTGAGATTTCATGCTCTTCAGGTTCAGCCCTAGCGCAAAAAACCCGCTGTCTATAAAGAGCTTTATGCTCTAAAAAGATCACAGGATTCGGATCTCGAATCGCCGCTTTCAAAAGCCTCTTTGCATCCGCAGCATTACTTGGAATCACAACTTTCAGTCCGGGACAATGCGCCAAAAAGGCTTCTATACTCTGAGAGTGATAAGGCCCACCTTGAATATATCCACCACATGGCATCCGTAAAACGACGGGACAGTGCCATTCGCCATTTGCTCTATAATGAAAGCTAGCAAGTTCATTAAACAACTGATTGACTCCTGTCCACATGTAGTCTGCAAATTGAATTTCTGCAACGGGTTTACAACCATCTACAAGCGACATTCCAAGAGCTAATGCAACAATTGTTGACTCAGCAAGAGGAGAATTAAAACACCTTTCCACGCCATACTTATCGGTTAAATATCGTGTAACACCAAAAACACCTCCCTTGCCGTGCGCGACATCTTGCCCAAAAACGACAATCTTAGAATCGCGTTGCATCTCTTCGTCAAGAGCGTGGTTAAGCGCATCCACCATAACAACAGATTCCTTAGAAGAGAGACTGTCCTCTTCTATATCCATCTCTGACTTGCTCTCTTTAAAAACACCAAGAGATGCTGTCTTTACATCGGGAAAAGGAATTTGGTCAGCAGCAACAGCTGCAGCTTCCACTTGTTCAAAAACTAGCTGGCGCATCTCTTGCAACTCTTTTACGGTCATGAAGCCCCGCTGTAAAATCCAGGACTCAAAACGAGGAATCGGATCTCTTTCTTTTTCCTCACTAGCAATCAATTGACTCTTGTATTTGGCTGGATCATCACTACTGCTATGCGCACCAATACGCGGCACCTTAGCAACGATTAAACTTGGGCCTAACCGAGCTCTACCTTTAGTAACAGCCTGCTCAAAAGCATCCGCTAGTTCCTCATAATCACATCCATCAACATCAAACACCGCAAGTCCATCAATGCCTTGCGCCATGTTGACAATCGACCCACCTGCGGTTTGCTCCGTAACAGGCACAGAAATCGCCCATCCATTGTCCTGAATTGTGAAAATTACCCCTAGCTTATGCAAAGAGGCAAAATTCAACGCCTCATGAAAATCTCCCTGTGACGTTGCCCCTTCGCCCGCAGAAACATATACGACGGCATCATCACCTGCCAATTGCAACCCTTTTGCTACGCCAACTGCTTGTAAAAACTGAGAGCCAACGCAGCTGGATTGACACGGGATATTTAACTCTTTGTCAGAAAAATGCTCTGGCATCATCCGTCCACCAGAGTGATGTGGCACATCTCGAGCTAAAAATGCGCCGATGATATCCGTGACACTACAACCTAGGCTAAGTGCAAAAGCACGATCTCGATAATAAGGAAGTCCCCAATCTTTCCCTCTTGTTAACGCAAGCGCTCCAATAGCACCTACCATCTCATGGCCCATTACAGAAAGATGAAACGTCCCTCCCTTGTTCTGACGAACAAGTTTTGACATTTTTTCATCAACAAAACGAGTGAGATACACCATTTCAAGAGCCTGTATGCAAGACTCTCTCAGGTTGTCAACAACAGCTTCCTTCACTTCTTCTTCCCCTTTTTAGCTTGGATTTGAGTGACAGTTTTTGCAGCCGGAGGCTTCTGTGGCGGCTGAGCTCCTGCAGGAGGGCGCGCAAGAGGCTCCCTTTTCTTCGGCAAAAAACCTTTAACAACTTCCATAATTTTACGCTTCTTCTTAGGCTGTGTCGTTTCAGTTCTTTCAATCTCTTCAAACGGTGTTGCTTGAACAGCCTTAAGAATTTTCTCCTCTTTCTCCATTCCTGTAATTTCATGAATATCTGTTAAACGAGTAGAGAGATGCCTTAACGACTCAAGACGTTCTGAAAGAGCTTGCAGTTTAGCATCCACCTTGACACGGGAACTACCTCGCAAGTTTGCAAGAAGCTGCGCTTCTGTATCAAATCTCGCAGAAAACGTCACGGCCGCTGCATTTGTAATATCAGGGATGTAAAGAAAGGGCCGGATGCTAGGAGGAACCGTTGTGTAAATATCAACTGTCACCTGCGGCTCCATTTCCACTTTGATCACTTGCTTAGGAGGCCGTCCCCTCTTCGGACGGGGATTTAACGCCTCACTAGAATAATACGTTTTAGCTTTAGCAGAAAGAGTTTCTCTAGCACTTACAACGTCTTTTGACACCTTACTTTCAAAAAGGTGCGTTTTAATTTTCTCAAGAAGATTTTTAGAGAAATCAAGATCTTCTTCAAACACAAACTGAATCTGCTGGCTTCTCAACCACTCAATAATTCTAATTCGGGAACGCTCGTGGTAGTATTGCTGCCACTTTTCGAGCTCAGAAAGATGGTCATAAATAAATTCTAGAAAGTTTTCACGCGCTTCTTTTGCTTGAATGATGTCAATCAATTTTTCTTTAGTATCAATGTCATAGACTTTTTCATTCACAAACCCTTCCATAAACTTTTTCGTCTCATAAAAAGTCATTTTAGGGATAAGGCAGTACCGCTCAGGAGTTTCTCTAAGCTCCATCTCAAGATCATCTAACTCCTTTTGTCCTTTGTCTAGGTCGACATAAAAGATAAAACCCTCTGATTTATCGAGATAAAAATCACGCTCATCATCTGATTTTGCAAACGCATCCATCAAGCGATGATACCTGAGAAGCAACGGGTTATGCGCCACGGGAACCTTTTTTGACATAAGAATCCACCTATCTTAAATAGCCTAAAGAGTAGCACATCTTCTACCCCATTGCAAGTTCAAAGGGACAAGAAGTTGATTCTCATAAACTCTTTTGTGGAAAAATATAAGCGAATAATTTATTCTTTGTTAAGAAACCACAAAGGCCGAACAACCTAGGAGTTTTTATGAGCGAACTTTATTTGAATCTTTCACGTTCCGTGGAACTGCATGAAAAATCCAAACATGCCCCAACGAAACATGATACCTATAGAAAAACGAGTTGTCTTGATACCCCCTTTATCTGGACAGTTGAAAAAATATTTAACAACAAACAAGAAACTTTAAAGCGCTTGTTTGATACCGCCATCGGCTTAATAAGCGCTGTCTTACTATCCGTAGTTCTCCCCATCGTAGGAACTATTATGCTCATGCGCGCATATGTCATCTACAGAGAGAACCAAGCGTATGACGCTGGAAAAACAAACAACCATGCCTCCTCAAAAAAACTGAGCAGCTCAGATAAAGCAGACAGCAAAAAGGCACAAAAAGAGATCAAAGAACTTAAAGCAAACCTCAAAGCAGCTGAACTGAAAGAAAAAGAGGCCGAAAAACATCTCCATACAACGCAAGAAGAATTGCGCACTGTACGGGCTCAATTCAACGAGCTAGAAAACAATTCAATCCCTCACGCAGATCTGTCAGATATCTGTGATAACGCTACAGAAAACTTTATTAACAACAAGTCATCTGCCAATAAACACGAACATCGACTTTTTAAAGCTTTTGAACACGTACACAATACGGTTGCCTCAAAATTACATCTAAAGCATAAACAAGAACTAGAGCAAGTTCACTTAGATCATGAACAAAGGATGAAAAGCACTAACGCGGGACTTCAAAGGCTTCAAGAGGAGCTTAATAATGCAAAGGGACAAAACGCAAATCCAGTCAACGCTTGAATAAATAAACAACACAAAAGCTGAAGCTCTTTTTTGCAAAGAGCTTCAGTTCGAGAATTCACATTGACTTTTCTTGAAATACCTCCTATGATCGTCCTCTTTTGCGGGGATAGATTATGTTAGATATGCGGCTACTTAGAAAGGACAGCAAGGAGATTGAAACTCGGCTTAAAACAAAAGATCCTGAGATTCATCTTGAACCTCTTATAGCTCTTGACGAGCGGATCCGAGAAATCAAAATGAAAGTTGAGGAGCTAAAATCATCACGCAATCATCTTTCAAAAGAAATCGGCGAAAAGAAAAGGAAAGGAGAAGATGTTCAAGAAATGATGCGTGATGTTAGTGGCCTTGGTGACAAAATTACAGTCCTTGATCACGAGCTGAAAAATCTTGAAGAAGAACTCTCGTATAAACTCTCTCTTTTGCCCAATTTGCCAAAAGATGACATCCCTATCTCACCCGACCCTAAGGACAACGTCTGTCTCAAAATGGTCGGTGAAAAACCCAATTTTGCCTTTTCTTTCAAAAATCATGTGGAACTTAATGAAAAGCTCCACCTTTTCGATTTTAAACGCGCCGCAAAAGTCTCCGGAAGTGGCTGGCCTGCCTACCACAACATGGGAGCTAGACTTGAATGGGCGCTACTTAACTACATGATTGATATTCACCTAGAAAACGGCTTTGAATTTTGGCTACCTCCCCATTTAGTACGACCTGAAATGATGTACGCTTCAGGCCAACTGCCTAAGTTTGAAAAACAGCTATTTAAAATTCATGATGAAGATTACCAACTCTATCTTATTCCTACTTCAGAGGTCGCTCTAAATGGTCTTTTCTATGACGAAATCCTCAAAGAGGAAGACCTACCGCGTAAGTTTGTCGCCTACACACCTTGTTTTCGTAGAGAAGCCGGTGCAGCCGGCAGCCAAGAAAGAGGATTAATTCGAATGCATCAATTCAATAAAGTTGAAATGTTTTGTTTCACAAAACCAGACGAAAGCGATCGAGTCTTCGAAGAGATGATGTCAAGCGCAGAACAAATTCTACAAGGCCTAAACCTTCATTACAGAACGATGCTTTTGACAACAGGCGACATGTCATTTGCATCAGCTAAAACAATCGACATCGAAGTATGGCTGCCGGGACAGAATCGATATTATGAGGTTTCCTCTGTTTCTAATTGTACCGACTTTCAAGCAAGACGCTCTCAAACTCGTTATAAAGGAAAAGAAGGAAAGCCAGAGCTTGTTCATACGCTCAATGGTTCAGGACTTGCGACCTCACGCCTTGTTGTTGCACTTCTTGAAAATAATCAAAAAGAGGATGGCTCTGTAACTCTTCCTTTGGTATTACATAAATATATGAACGGAATTAAAGAGCTAAAGCCTTAAAGATGTCCCATATTGTTGAAGATTTCAAAACTTTTCTGGAAGCATCACCCACATCGTGGCATGCAGCGCGCGAGGCCGCTAATCGCTTTGCTTTACATGACTTCACCCCTCTTAATGAGAATGAAAAATGGGAGCTCGAAGGAGGAAATAGTTATTTTGTCCAACGCGGTGGTGCGCTTGCGGCTTTTACCCTTCCAAAACAACATCCGAGCAAAGCTTTCATTGTAGCTGCACACACAGACAGCCCGGCTCTTAAACTCAAACCCCATCCTGAGTTTTCGAAAGAAAACATGACGCTGTTTGGAACAGAGGTCTATGGAGGACCTCTGCTTTCTTCATGGCTAAATAGAGATCTTGCAATCAGCGGTCGCGTCTTTGTTACGAACGCTCTTGGAGAAGTTGAAGAACGGCTTGTATACATCGATGATGCTCCTCTCATCATTCCTCAATTAGCGATTCATCTTGATCGAGATGTCAACGAGAAGGGTCTTCTTTTGAACAAACAGCAACACCTCTCTCCTCTTGTTAGCATCGAAAAAGGGGATCTGGAATCTTTGCTCCGTCGTCATCTTTCATTTCACACACTTCTCGCATTCGACCTTCTTTTGGTACCAATGGAACAAAGTCGCTTTATCGGAGCTCATGGAGAACTCCTCGCTTCCTATAGAATTGACAACTTAACAAGTGTCCATGCTGCAACGGTTGCTCTTTGCCGCACTTCTGCAATTCCAACAGAAGCATTGAAAATTGCCATCTTTTGGGACCACGAGGAAATCGGTTCCTGTTCAAGCGATGGCGCTCTTTCCCCCTTTCTTAACGATCTTCTCGTGCGCATCGGTCATGGACTAAAACTTTCTCATGAAGACCTCTTCATTCTCAAAAGCCGTTCTTTCTGCATCTCTAGCGATATGGCTCACGCGTTAAACCCTAACTATGTAGACAAGCACGATCCCCAACACTCTCCTCTTATGGGAAAGGGAATTGTTCTCAAATACAATGCAAACCACAAATATGCAACAAATGGCTCAACTGCTGCAACACTCATCAACATGTGTCAAAAACTTAACTTATCTTACCAATCATTCGCTCCAAGATCAGACATTCCTTCAGGAAGCACCTTAGGCCCTTTCATTGAACAAAAGCTCGGTATTCCAACAGTGGATATCGGAGTTCCTCAGCTTTCTATGCACTCAGCTCGAGAAATCATCGCATGGCAAGACTATGTTGATTTAACTGAACTCTTAACTCATTTTTTAGGCAATTCGTGACCTCAGCCGGCCATTTTGAAGGAAAAAGTGTTAAAGAACACTTAAAAACAGCCCGTGCAAAGGGAGCTATGGCAGCAAGAGAGGTTCACGGCGCAGAAATGTCTGGACAATGGGCCGCTTTTGCCGATGCCACAAAAGATACAACAATTGCCCTTCTTATTGTTTCCATTCTAGCTCCCCATTCTCTTTTTCTATTTGCCTGCGGGTGGATCATCTGGAAAACCGCAAGAAGTGCACGTCTTGGCTGGACGCGCCTTGAAAGACTACACCGCCTCACCGAAGAAGAGCGATGGGAAATTGAACATCACAGAAGCCAAGAAAGAGAAGAGTTAACCGAAATGTACCAAGAGAAAGGATTTTCAGGGAAACTACTCGAAGAGGTCGTAGATGTCCTCATGGCTGATGACCAAAAACTGCTACGCGTTATGTTAGAAGAGGAATTGGGATTGACTCTCGAAGCTTATGAACATCCGCTTAAACAAGCCTTAGGAGCGGGAATGGGCTCTATTTTCGCAAGCATTTTAATCCTTGCGGGCAACACTTTTAACCCCTTATACGGTCCCGGCTTGACTGCTTTCATCGCAATTTCTGCAGCTTCCATCATCGGCGCTAAGCTCGAACGCAACCGCATCATGTATGCTCTTATCTGGAATCTGGCTGTTGCCTTCCTTGTTATCAGCGGTGTATACTTTCTAAATAAATTAATAAACGCATGAAGCCCTATATTTTTGATGAATTTTTCGCTTCGGGTAAAGAAGAAAGCGTCAGCCCCTTCTTAACCGAAGATTCACGCGCGTGGGGAAAAAACCTTCCTCTAAAAAGTGCTTTGCTTGCTGCCGTTCTGCTCTCCTCTGCATTTGCCACTTCTTTTCTCCATCCTTCAGGCGGACACCTTCTCCTTGCCTTTGTTTATTTCTTAGTCGGAACGCCGGCGCTCATCAATTCGTTAGAGGACTTGAAAAATTTTGAAATCAATATTGACGTGCTCATGACCATGGCAGCTCTTCTCTCGGTCCTCATCGGTAGTGGTTATGAAGGCGCTCTTCTTCTCGTACTTTTTGAGCTCTCAGGCGCCATGGAAGGCGCTGTCATGCAAAAAACAAAAAGTGCCATTAAAACCCTAAATGATCTCTCGCCCCGTTTTGCATATGTCGTTACCGAGGAGGGAGAGATCATCCAACGCTCTGTCAAAGAAGTTAACGTTGGAACGCTCCTTCTCATTAAAGCCGGAGAAATCATTCCACTAGACGGCGTTGTTACAAAAGGAAGCTCTTTTGTCAATATGGTCCATCTTACCGGAGAGAGCGCTCCTGTTCCAAAACTTCCAAAAGATATCGTACAAGCGGGCGCGCGGAACTTGGACGGCACACTCACAATACAAGTCACTCGGACAAGCAGTGATTCGACCTTAAGCAGAATCATCGAACTCATCGCTCATGCATCTCTTGCAAAGCCTCAACTCGAACGTTTCCTTGACAAGTTTGGTAAATGGTACGCGCTCAGCATCATTTCCCTATCCACACTTTTTGCCCTTACCTTTCCCTATCTTTTTAACTTCCCTTACCTTGGCAAAGAAGGG
>DAHVFY010000130.1 GCA_027316765.1 Parachlamydiales bacterium
GTACGGCGACCATCTGCATCCCTCTCTTTAACTACTGCCCCCTCTATCTCCTCATCAAAACTTGGCCACCCGCATTCAGAAGCGAACTTGTTTTTAGAAAGAAAAAGAGGAGCATTGCATCTTTTGCAGACAAAAACACCGGGCTCTTCAAAATCGTTGTAAGAACCGCTGCCTGGGGGTTCTGTGCCCTTATGGACAATGATCTTCTCTTCTTCAGGTGTTAACTTATGAAAACGGTACATGGTTTAATTTACCTTTTTAGATGCCATCTCACTTTTTGGCCAAAATAAGAGGGAAGGCCGATTGCCAGTTGACATCATTTTAATTGCAATATAACATTCCGTCATCTTTGCAAAATAGATTTTTCAAACGAGGGTTTTATGTCGTCCTACAGCAAGCCTTTAACTAAACTTGAGAAGTGGAATCGGATCATCTGGACAATTCTTGCTACAGGTTTTAACGTAGCTTCCGGATTTTTCTGTTCCATTATTTTTATCGCATCCTGTTTTCAATTCAGCTCGACCATTGCCATATGGTCTGGGATTGGAGCTATCCTCTATACGGCTCCGGCATGGATCATCTGGCACTGCGTTTATAAAAAACATGGGACGCGTCTACTCACATTTTTTTTATTTATCAACGTACTCCTTATCATTCTAAACTGCGTGACTATCGCATTCAATCACACACATACCCTTTCTTCTTCTACAATGTCTCTTCAGAATTTTTTAATTGTATTGTGCGTTCTTTGTTGCTCATCACTTATGATTATTCAACTACGAAAAACAAATAAAAAACTCTATTTTCAAAAACATTATACAGATGAATATTTAATAATTACAGAACACATGGAATCTTCTACATCTATCGAAGATCTTGATTTTCAATTTCAATTACTTGTTAAACAATGGCCCAAACTAAATCGTTATTCCTACTACAAATATAAAATAAAAAAACATGAATTAACAGACTAACATTCTAACAGGTGTGCTTTAATGAAAAATTTACTTTTATTTCTTATACTCTACGTCCCCTGCGTTGCATTTGCCGAACTTATCCAAAACAATGGTCCTTTTTACGAATATGAAGATCTCTATTTCAATCTAAATCAAGAAATTTTGATATTTTCAAATGATCAAGAAAGCGTGCAAGTCAACTCTCTTTGGGATCCAATCAGCATCAACTATTCTGTCACCCGAAATGCACAAAAAACTCTCTCCAAGGGCATCGATCATTGGGAAGGAACAACCCTTCTTCTTATAGACTCATGTTCTGGATTTTTAACTCATTACTTTCATTTTCTCGAGCACTTGATGGGTGTTTGGCAATTTGGGGGCGCTGAACGCGCCTACGACGTAAAACGCATTATTTTTTGTTCTCAGAAGGACACTAAACAAAAATTTTTCTGGAAAGGTGTCAATCAAATCAATGAAAAACTCATAAGAAGCCTTTTTCCCAATGCACAAGTTTTTACGCTTGCTGAACTAAAAAATTGGAACCCTGTCAATATCTATTGTGATAGAGTGTTGATTTCCTCTCGACCCACCGCCTACAAAATCCCTGCTTGTGCCATGATTAATAAAATGCTTGGTGCTTCGTGGCAAGATATCACACCTTCTAACATCGAGAAATTAAGACAAACCATCTTCGACTCACTACACGTTACCTCCTTGCCTAAAACACAAATGCCACGCATCACGTACATTATGAGACATCCACCCCGCACTTTATCAGCTCAATTAGAAAACACACTTATTCAAGAGATCAAAAATAAAACCGGAATTAAAGTGCGGAAAGTCAATTTTGCAGCTTTGTCTTTTGAAAAACAGTTAGACGTTGTTGCTAATACGGATATTCTAATAGGCGTTCATGGTAACGGCTTATCTCACATTGTATTTCTTCCTCCTTCCGCTACCGTGTTCGAAATCTTCCCACCTACAGGATTTACTTGGGATTATGCTCTTTTGGCAAAGATCCGCGGCCTCAACTATTATGGACAAGTCGCCACAGGTTGGATCACAAGCGCAGAAGATCCTCACCATTCTCCATTAACATGTCATGGAAATCTTAACACTCCCGCAAGAGTTCTTGATGTGGACACTATTGTGAACGTCATTCAGGAGAGCATCCGCTCAAACCCCGAATTGTGACCTATTTTCCCTATAGCGCTACACATGTGGAATGAGTTTTAATTTTTTTATTGAAGTTAATGGCCTG
>DAHVFY010000131.1 GCA_027316765.1 Parachlamydiales bacterium
CTGAAAATTTCTAAGGCAATGTTATGTACAATATGTGCGACGTCTCTATGTTGACCTTTTAGGCTTAGATCAACAACAGTGACTGCCTCACCACTCAAATTCACATCTCCATCATGGATGGCAAGAAACTGATCTTTAATCGTCTCAGGTAAACTGGCAATCAGGCTAGATTGTGATGCCTCATCATTTGCCTTGGATAGATTCCAAAGCGTTGTAACAGTTGCGTTAAAGGCCGAAAAGTTACTCAAAATTTCTTTAAACATACCACCTCTTTAATAAAATTATATCTATTATAAACAATAATTGTTAATTATTAATAAATAATTGAAAAAAATATTAAATAAAGCGTTAAGTTACTTAGAATAAAGTAAATTCAAAGGTAAAGATGGGTATAACCTACTGTAAATGAGAATGTTGCTACTTTTAAGAGGCTAAAGGTTTTGAAGCCTTATCGTAACGGTTGAGGATGACAGGCCAGTTGATGTTATCGAAGAAGGCATCAATGTATTTTGCACGATCTAGGCCGTATTGCGTGATATAAGCGTGCTCCCAGACGTCCATGACAAGGACAGGGGTGCATCCAGCCAGATGGCCGAGATCGTGCTCTTCGATCCACGTGTTGATGAATCGCCCGTGCCCAGAGTCGTAATACAGGATCACCCATCCAATTCCCCTGCTGAGACCTGTTGTAATGAAATCTTGTTTCCACTTTTCAAAAGAACCAAAGTCTTTGGAAATTTGGTTGTAGAATGAAGTGTTTTGATCTGTAATTTTTCCTGTGCCACCTAGATTTTCAAAATAGAGTTCGTGCAGGCGCATCCCATCAAACTCCCATCCAACGCGTCTTTTTAAAGCGCTATATTCATAATTGGAGTCTTTGTTTTGTAAAGGCCAATTTCGTAATTTATCTAGCAACGTATTGATGTTTTTTACATATCCTTGATAAAGCTCAAAATGCATCTTCAGTAAAGAATTGGCAAATCCGCGCATTCCAAGTAAATGAGAATAATCTTTTGCTGTGTAATCTATTGAAATCGTCACAGCAGAAGGAGGATTTTGATCTGCATAACTTAAATCGCCTACAATTAAAAATGAAGCTAGAAAAAGGTTTTTCATAAATTCTCCACTTTCAGAAATTTGGATTTTTGCGAATAACAGCAACATAAAGCCCGTTCCACCACATTTCTTGATCTTGATTATACCTTGCGGGTAATGCAGCTTCATAAAGGATGGTATAATTAAGTGCTGAAAATGCCTCGTACGTCCCCTGTCTGACTGAATCCCAATTCCAATCATCAATGATCGTTACAAAAAGATCTTCTAAGATGGGATTAAAAAACAAAAAGGCCTGAGCTTGACTTTCGGGGCTATGATTTCCATCATAAAAATAGGTGTTAATTTTCTTCTTAATAAAAAGAGTGGGATCGACGCTAAAACAGTCTTGAGAATAAAATTGATAGGGGATTTTTTTGAGAAATTTTTTACAATGCTTGATGAAATCTTCACGGGGGCCTTCGAATTCTGACCAATTATCGATGCCAATTGCAAGGTCTAAGGTTTCTTTGTTTTTGTATAAAGCTGAAATGAAGGTGGAACCTTTCCAGCAGCCAATTTCTAAATATTTTGTTCCAGGTAAAGAGCAAAGGGCATTGAGAAAACAACGCGTTTTTGAAGTCGACATCCCCTCTATTTTTAAAATTTTGGGATTAAGCTTAGAAAGTTGTAGATCTCCCTGATGGATAGCAAACTTGACATGATTAATAAGAGCTGCCTCCTTTTTACTCAAATCAGAACGCTCACAAACTAATGGATTTTTGTCATCGATATTTGCGTGTGGATCTGTATACAGTGCGGTGCACTCTGCTTGTAGAGATGCTGCAAAAGTAACAAGAATGGAAAGAAGGGTGAACTTAAATCGTTTCATAGAGGCTCCTAAAGAGGTTTTCCAAGAAATAACTCTACAATGTTCTTAAAATCAACACCAGATTTTTTTTACCTGTTTGTAACGATTGTATGAACTTAAGACCGGTTGGGATCAACGCGGAGGCGCAGAGTCTTTGCGTTGATCTCATCGGTCAAAAAATTCATTCACGAAAGGTATAACCGCTCAACAAAATCTAGACAAATCTACACAATCGCATAGATAAATCAGACACGTCAATAGAGCAGTCGTAT
>DAHVFY010000132.1 GCA_027316765.1 Parachlamydiales bacterium
TTCTGGAAAACCTCATGGGGGAATTCCCAGACCGAATGTAAAGGAAAATCAAGTGAATGAAACTCCAAAGGGACTGACCTTGCCCCAATCTTTGATCCAGATGGGACTCCTTTTTACTGTATTTTTCTAGAAGTCAAACGGCTCGTCGCTTTATACTGCGAAGAAATTCGTGAGAAGATCGGGGAGAGGGAGATGGATGTAGAGCAGCTGCGCGATCAAATTGGGGATAAGGTCTTTTCAGGAGTGGCGATTGACAGCCGTGAGGTGAGGGGGGGGCAGGTCTTTTTTGCCTTGCGGGGTGAGAAGGTGGACGGTCATGCTTTTCTTGCGGAAGTGGCGGCAAGAGGTGCTAGGGCAGCTGTTGTCTCTAAAGAATATCGAGGAGCTGATTATGGACTCACTTTGGTTGCTGTTGAGGATGTTCTTCAAACCTTGCAGAGAATGGCGAAGGAGGTTTTTGCAAGGAGGCGGACTAAAGTTCTTGGAATTACAGGATCGGTTGGTAAAACGACGACGAAGGAGTTTATTGCGACACTTCTACAGGAAAGATTTCATCTTGCAAAAACTCCGGGGACGTATAATTCTCAGGTGACATTTCCTCTTAGTATTTTGAATTCTCCCGGAGATGAAGAATTGTTTGTAATGGAAATGGGGATGAGTCTTGCGGGAGAGATGGCGCGTCTTGTTGATATTGCACCACCGGATGTTGCGTTTGTGGGTAGGCTCGCTCTTGCACATGTGGCCTCTTTTCCTGACGGCTTGGAGGGGATTGCGCGGGAAAAAGCGCAGATTCTTTCTCATGAGGGGACAAGAGCTGCTATTTTGCATGCAAAAACTTATCAGTTTAACTCGTTTTCTAGATTGAATCATTTAGACATCCGCCTTTACGATAATGAGGATTTTCAAATAGTTTCTTCTCAAAATGGATGGAATATTCAAGAAAAAGGGAAGTGTTCTCCTGAGTTTTCTCTTCCTTTTGCGGCTTCTCACTTAAGAGAAAATCTTCTCGGTGCAATAGCTGTTGCTCGCTTTATGGGGATGTGCTGGAAGGAGATTATCCCTCAAATTTCCAAACTCTCTCTTGTTCCTCGTCGTTTTCAAGAAGTTCAAAGAGGGGGAGTTCTTTTTATTAATGATGCATATAATGCAAATCCCACGTCAATGCGATCGGCTCTTGAAAATCTCCCTTTACCACAGGAGGGTAGGAGGATTGGTGTTTTGGGTGAGATGCGAGAACTTGGTTCTTTTTCTAAGACGTCACATCAGGAGATTGGAGAGTTAGCTTTAGATTACGTGGATGAGCTGCTCTGTTTTGGAGAAGAGTGCACTCCGATGGCAGAGGCGTTTTTGAAAGGGGGTGGTCATGCGCAACTTTTTACAGACTTCACTGTGTTAAAAACAGAGCTGGAAAGGATCGTGCGGCCAGGTGATGTTGTTTTGATTAAAGGATCGAATTCTAAACAAATGTGGATGTTATTGGAGTAAAGCATGCTTTTTTTATTGTTTGAGCATCTCAAAGCGATTGGAATTAAATTTCCTACAGCATTTGCTTATTCTTCGACAAGGATGCTTTTTGCCGCAATGACGTCTCTTATTATGACGATTTTGCTCGGGCCTTTTGTGATTAATAAATTGTATGCGTTGAAAACAGGTCAGTCGATTCGCGTTGAAGATTGTCCTCTTTTGGCGCAACTTCATGAGAAGAAAAAAGAAACGCCGACGATGGGGGGGATTCTCATTTTGTTTTCGATGCTCGTTTCTCTTTTTCTTTGGATGGATCTTAAAAGTCCTTTTACGCTGATTCTTTTTGTTACAACTGTTTGGTTAGGGGCTCTTGGCGGTTACGATGATTATTTGAAGATGCGTTATAAAAATTCTAAGGGGCTTCGAGGAAAGAGAAAATTGTTTTTGCAGCTTCTTTTAGGTGTTTTTATTGGAGGATATCTTCTTGTGCCTCAAGTGGCGGAATTTTTTCATATCGGCAATTGGTTTGTTCCGGCATTTGCTAAGCAAAATTCTTCGATGTTTTCAATGCAAGAGTTTATGGGATTTTATTATTTACCCTTTTTGAAAGATCCTTTTTTGTTTGTAAAGGGGGCGGGACTTATTTTTGTATTTTTTGTGATTCTTTTT
>DAHVFY010000133.1 GCA_027316765.1 Parachlamydiales bacterium
AATAAGAAGACCGATCAAGAGTTTTTTCATTATATAATGATTATATAGTTTATATTCACAAAGAGCAAGATGAGCTTGAGTCTATTTTCGAAGATGTTTAGTGTCTGATTTTAATGGAAAAAGAAGTCATTTTTATTCAGGTGGGGTCGAACGAGGGGGTCATGGCAACCGACCCTTTAAGTTCTTTTATTTTAAGAGACAAATGGAGGGGAGTTTTAATAGAGCCTGTTCCTAAAATCTTTGAAAAACTTAAAAAAAACTATGAGGGATGCCCTAATCTTTTTTTTGAAAATGTGGCGATCTCCAATGAGAGAAAAACATGCGAATTTTTCGTAGTGGATGAAAATGCCGAGTTTTTCAAGGAAAACCCCAATCTCGTAAATGAGGCGGGAGGCTTCTTTGGTGATTTGGTGGGTTCACTCGATCGAGAGCATGTGCTCAAATGTAAGCCGAGAATCACAGAAAAAGAGCTCAAGAAAATCCAGGTTACCTGCCTCACGCTTCAAGATATCGTCGATAAATACAAGCTTGAAAGGATCGATGTTCTCCATATCGATGCGGAAGGGCACGATGATGTTGTGTTATTCTCCCTCGATTTTGCCAGAATCCGGCCGAAAATTGTGATGTTTGAGCACGCGCATCTATCTATGGAACGGTATTTTGCTTGCATGGAGCTTCTGGCTGTTCACGGATACTCTGTGCTCTATACGAATTGTCTCGACACTGTCATTAGTTGTGTTTGAAACAGTTGCAAAGTTTTAGTGCCCGTTAAAATATCTACTCCAATAAAAGTCTGCATAGGTTAAACTTTACTCTATTTAAGGAAGCTCTGGGAAATTCCAATTTTGAGTTGATTGCCTGATCTGATATTGTTTTCTCAACAAATATTTGAGGAGGCATATGGACCAACTAAGCTTTGCATCTCTGAGACTCGGAACAAAACGTCTTAAATCCGAGAGATTCCTTGAAGACATGGATCGCATAATCCCATGGGATCTCCTCCTCGAAAAGATAAAGCCGCATTATTACAAAGAAGGAGCCGGTCGTAGACCCTACGATCTCAAGCTCATGTTAAAAATCCATTGCTTGCAGCAGTGGTATCAACTCAGTGATCCTACTATGGAAGAAGCCATTTATGATCGAGTCTCGTTCCAGAGATTTTTAAGGCTCGACAGCTTTATGCAAACCGTCCCCGATGAGACAACCATTTTAAGCTTCCGGCATATCTTAGAAGAACACCTTCTTGGCAGAGAGATCTTTGACACGATCAATAAAAAGCTCATAGAGAAAGGCTTGCTCCTGAAAGAGGGAACAATAGCCGATGCAACCCTAGTTGCATCGGCATCTAGCACCAAGAATGAAGAAGGAAAACGAGACCCCGAAATGGCCTCTACTCGAAAAAACAATCAATGGACCTTTGGTATGAAAGTTCATGTAGGAGCTGATATGCATAGCGGGCTCTACCATAGCTGTGAAGTAACCGCCGCCAATGTCTCCGATCGAACTTGCTTTGCCTCGGTATTGCACGGAGATGAGAAGGCTGTTTTTGGAGATAAGGGATACTGGAGCGATACGGACAAACATTATGCCCGAGATGCCGGTATTTTTTGGGGTGTATTAGACAAGAAGAAACCAAGAAGTGGGGATCTATCAGAGAAGCAGAAAAAGAAGAACCGAATGCTGGCTTCGATCCGAGCCAAAGTAGAACACGGGTTCCGAATAATAAAAGACCTCTGGGGCTTTAGAAAAGTTCGATATAGAGGGTTAGCAAAAAATGAAAACAAGGTGTGTATCATGGCAGGTCTTGCCAATCTTTATATGGTAAGACACAGACTATTAGCGGCTGGCACAGCATAGAGAGCTCCCTCCTGCGCTCAAGTTGGCAAAAAATGCCAACTTGAGGGAAAAAGAGAGGATGGAAGCGTTGTAAAAGGTTACAAAAAGCCGAAAATGATCCTAAGCGGCAATATCTTCAAAAAGTTGCTGCTTGTCCAGAGGCTCCTTAAATAGCACCTCTTTTTTTAAAAAAGACCCCTTGTCGTCCAAGAGACAAAAGAGACAGTAGTATTCTAAACATTTAGCATTCAATTGCTTGTCTTTAACAATATTGTTTGTTTTTAT
>DAHVFY010000134.1 GCA_027316765.1 Parachlamydiales bacterium
GCCGGTTTTACAGATAGCATCAATCCTTATCAATACGTCTTCAATAATCCCCTTCGCTACATCGATCCCAATGGAGAGTTTGCGATTCCTCTTCTAATTTGGGCTATCGGAGCCGCTCTTCCCTCTATATCAGCAGCGATTACCACTGCTGCCTATGCGGCAGCAGCTATAACAGCCTGCTATGTCGGTCATAAAGCCGTAGAATACGCCAACGATCATCTAGCTTATCATTCTACCCATGACATGATCTGGTCACCAATATCGATGTGGAAAAACACCGAGATTGCTTCAGACTCTCTCTTATCAAGAGAGGAACCAAAAAATCTTAATGAACAATTAGCATTAGAAGAAGCCAAAACTAAACCGCAGGATCCCGATGATGAAATTATGAAAGATAAAATTAAAGATCCTAAATATCCAACAGAACAATGGAAAAAAGTTGAACATATTCATGAGCGACCTAATGGCTCCACCATAGATATTCATTACTGGGAAAACCGTCTTACAGGCGAAAAACATGGTTTCAAGTTTAAAAATAAATAATTTTGAGTTATTATGAAAATTAAATGTATAGAAAATTCTATTTGCGACGATTTTTTATCTAAATATTTTTTGGATCTTAATACTGAATATGTTGTTTATGCCGTAGCAATTGAAAAAGGAAACTTAATCTATTGTATTTGTGATAGAGCGTATTCTTACCATCCAAGATGGAAACCTGCTCGTTATTTTGAAATTACAGATTCCAGAATCTCAAGATATTGGATTTTTTTACTAGATGGCCCTTATCCAATACTATCGTTCCCAGAATGGGCTAATCAATCAGATTTTTACGGTAATTTGTGCGAAGGAGAAAAAACTGAAGTCACTATTTTTCAATCCTACAAAGGACTAATGGATCTCGAGTTCCCCAATTCCAGAATTACTCAAACAGCACAAATTATTGACAGAGAATGGCTTATGTGCCCTTCATGCTTTGATGCATGGAAACATTACGAAGTACAAGATGCTCTAATATGTTGTCCAAAATGTAAAACTGTTTGGAACAATCCGAGATATAAAAATGAATGGCCACATCTTTAACGAAATTAGGATATAGTGCTCCCAGTTAAAAGACACCCAAGAAAATCAACAGGACTGTCTTCGTACGTTACAAGATTTGTTAATTGACATGTACAACTTGAAGCTATAGAATTAATGCTAAAATTTGAGATAAAACATGAGCATAAAAACAATCATAAACAAATATTCATTTGATTTAAACGGGACTTATATAAAAGAACTTGTGATAAAAACAAGTCCGACAAATCCCTTAAAAAACTATATGATTATCAAGCTCAACGAAAATCATCCAATGGAAATAGATTCTGTTCAAGACTATATAAATAGAGAATTACCCAGTCTAGAGGTGTCCACAAAAATAAATCCCGATGGCTTAGTTGCAAAGCATATCAAGATTTTAACCTATTCTCGTGTAGATCTGACAATCACTCAACTACAACAAAGAGACCACATCAGCGACCATTTTCGATATTTCATGAGTCCATCCTTGCTAGAACTTGAAAAAAATGAACGCATTTCTAACAAACGCGCTAACTTCAGCCAGCAGTGTCTTAATTCCGATCCGGCTATTGATCCAATTCTGCCGGCGCAAAAAACTATGTTAGAAGAGCTTTTGTTGCCGCTTGCTGAAGAAATCTCCGATCATCTACCTGAAAAAAAATCGGATGAAATACAGACATACCTAGAACTTATTGCCCAAGATTTACGATCTCTTACGCTCCAATCTGATGTAGGAATCAGACCAAAAATAATCCAACGATTGTCGTTACCTGAAAACGCCGATCAAAATCCTGAATATAATCAACTCATTACCTGCTTTGTTAAACTGACGCAAATTTACTCCTTAACAATGCCTTCTGGGGAAGACATAGATATCTTCCTCGAAAAATTAGGCGGCGAAACAATTCCTTCCTTAGAAACCATTCAACAGCTAGTTCGTGATTCTATTGATACGGCTTGTGCAGAAAGGTTTGAACGAAAAGAAAAGCTGCTTCAAGAAGAGGAGCGTCAAAAAATCAGGCAGCTGGAAAATAAAGCCCTTCCT
>DAHVFY010000135.1 GCA_027316765.1 Parachlamydiales bacterium
CAAGAGCTTGAGAGATAAGTCCGTTTAAGTTCTCATCTCCAAACATTTCCCACCAGTTGGCATTTTGCCAGTCTCCTACGTGGAAATCCTCTGTATTAAGAGCTGTTTCCGTAAGCGATTCCAAAGTGGGGGGTGGGATTCTATTTCCTAATTCTTTTTCAGGAATAGAAACACATCCGCCAAGTAACAAGCATAATAAAAAACATCGCTTCATAAATCCATCAATAGAACAAATCTGTTTTTATATATACAATGAATCTAATGAGAAATGTTAAATCTTTAATTCTAGAGAGCTTCCGCGTTAGCTCAAGGATGCAATCATAGCACCGCCAAGACAGCGGTTCTTATCATAGAAGACGATAGATTGGCGCGCTGTGATGGCGCGTTGAGGTTTGGAGAATGAAACAAATAACCGTCCGTTGTCAATTTTATCGATTGTGCATTCTTGATCTTCCTGACGGTAACGGATTTTTGCAGTGCATTGGAAGGGGAGATGTTCTGGAGGAGCTCCTGAAATCCAGCTGGCCTCTGTTGCTGTAAGTGTTAAAGCGTACAGACTTGGGTGATCGGTGCCTTGCTCGATGAGGACGACGTTACGCGCTGGGTCTTTTCCAACTACAAACCAGGCATCACCTGGTCCACCAATTCCAAGTCCTTTTCTTTGCCCTATTGTGTAGTAAGCAACACCATCGTGCTTCCCTACGACCTTTCCCGATAAAGTTTCAAAGTTGCCCGGTTGGAAGGCGAGGTAGTGACTTAAAAATTCTTTAAAGTCGCGCTTGCCAATGAAACAGATCCCAGTGCTGTCCTTTTTTGCAGCAGTAGCAAGATGATGCTGATGTGCAATTGCGCGCACTTCACTTTTTTCTAGGTGTCCGATGGGAAAGAGAACTTTATTGAGAGTCTTTTCTTGTAATGTGTAGAGAAAGTAACTTTGGTCTTTATTGGGATCAGCCCCTTTATAGAGCTTTCCTTCGTTTGTTTGACAGTAGTGCCCGGTTGCCAAATAATCAGCACCAAGGCTCAGCGCTTTTTCAAAAAAACATTTAAACTTGATTTCTCGATTACAAAGGATATCAGGATTTGGAGTAAAACCCGCCTTTAGTTCCTCGAGAAAATGAGAGAAAACATGCGTTTGATACTCCTGTGCAAAATTCACCGAGTAGTAGGGGATATCGATCTGTTCGCATACGCGGATAACATCTTCATATTCTTTTGTAGAAGTGCATACCCCCGTGGAATCTTTTTCTTCCCAGTTTTTCATGAACATTCCAATAACCTCATATCCGGCTTCTTTTAAAAGAAGCGCAGAGACGGAAGAGTCAACACCTCCAGACATCCCAACAACGACTGATTTTTTACCTGTAAAACTCATAGGTCAGCATTGTACAATATTCTGTACTTATTGTAAAATAATATATTGTATAAATTTCTTTGAGTGATTTAAAGAACAATTATGAGCTGGATAGATATTGTTGTTGTATTTGCTATTTTTTTGATTAGTTTTTTTAGTGTTATTAGTGGCGGTATTGGTTTGCTTTCGCGTCCAATTTTAATTTTATTAGGATTTCCTCCTGAAATTGCAATTGGAACCTTTCGAGTTGCAAATCTTGCGGGACGACTGGCAGGTTTTAGTGCCATTATGCATCGGCACGCGGTGAGGATGGATTGGAAACTCGCAGGCTGGCTTTTTATTCCTTCTTTGCTGGGAGGGATTGCTGGAGCAGAGATTGTTAAACTGCTACCTGCAGATGCGATCAAAAAAGTTCTTGGCGCTTTCATTTTAGTTATGGGTCTCATCCTCTTGATGAAACGAGAGCTTGGGCTTGTTGAGCGACATGAACCCACAACAAAAGCAAAAAATACTATTGGCTTTATTGCGACAGTCATCATTGGAATTATCGCTGCATTTATCGGAGGCTCGGGGATATTGTTCGGATATATGTTAATTTTTGTTTATAACAAAAGTTATTTGTCTTCCGCTCCGGTTCGTAAGATTGCAAATTTTGGAAGTACACTGAGCTCTGCCATTTTTTTCATCATCCACGGTTTTGTGAA
>DAHVFY010000136.1 GCA_027316765.1 Parachlamydiales bacterium
TGTCCTTCGTCGCTACAGTTGTATCTAGCGCACTCAAACAAGCCTCAAACGAGGTTTGGTAGCAATCAGGGTCTTAGGGACGATAAAGAATTCACCTTCTTTTAAACGAATTTCCCGATCTCTCATTTTGATATTTAACTGACCTTTGATAACAAGAAAGAACTCATCTTCATCTTTGTGAGAATGCCAGACAAATTCTCCTTTGGCCTTAAATATTTTTACATGCGAGTTATTGACTTCTCCAAGTATCTTAGGAGTCCAATAAGTATCAAACAATTGGAATTTATCTTTTATGTTTACTTTCTTCATCATTCCTACCTCTTGTCGAAGGGGCGAGCATCGTAAAAAAGCTCTATTTTTGTGATTAGCCCATTTTCAAAGGTCATAAGAGCTGAGCTAGAGAAAAGACCAACAGGTTCTGGACAATCTAGATCATAAACAACCATAGCCTGATTATTTGAGCCAAACTTAGCTCGAACACTCAGAATCTTAAAAAGTGAGCTAAATCTCTTAGTAGCTTCAATGACGGCTTCTTTCCCTTTCAATTTTGCAAGAGGACCGATGAATTGGACGTCGGAAGATAAAAGGCCCTCGAGTTTCTCAAAATCTCTTTGCCCCATTGCTTTGTAATATTCTGCAATGATCTCCGCTGTGTTCATAAACTTTCCATATTTTAATTTTTTCTACTTTTTACTTAGGTTCAACGCCTATATATACATCTAAAACGATATTTTGATGATCTACCGCTCTTTCGTCGTAAATTTCAAAATCTGTTTTATAGCAACGCTTCCCACCAAGTTCTTTTGAAGACATATTCCAAATTTCCTTCCAAGCGTTTACTATTACCTCGGGCATAGGCGCAGGACTTGTCGTAAATTTCACATACTGTTGACTTGGAATCACGAGTTGCTGAAACCCTTCTGGCAAAGGACGGTCAAACGATGAAACTTCTTCTCCAATAAAATACATATAAGCTCCTGTATAATCGGTTTCATAATCCGTGTAAGCACAGAAGGTTGTCCCAGGCTTTTTTCGATTTGGAATCTTTTCAAAAAGAGCCCCATGAAAATACTTCTGTACGCATGGAAAAATCTTTCCCTTCATTTTATCCAGTTCTTGTTCATTATTTGTTCGTACACAAATACCAACCAGCTTGATTTCTGGCTTCGAGACCGACTCTCTTTGCATTTCTTGCTCCACTATTTTTTCCATATTTGATTCAATGAAGTTTTCCTCTGCTATCAAACAACCACAAAGTAGCTGTAAAAACAAATAACCGACCCATCTTGACCTCATCCGATGCGCTCCATCTCATTTAAGGCAACAGACTGTTGCCTAATTGCAAAACCCAGGAATCCATTTACTCTACGTACCACGCTTAGTTTCCTTTTTCTTTTTTACCCTTTTTATCTTCTGGACTGGGATTGCGCTTAACTCAGCCTCAATTTCATCAATGGTTGGTAACTGGCCCTTAAGCTTTTTAGGTAATGAGGAGACGATTTTCGTTTCATACTCAGCCACACCCATCGGCTTGTGAATATCTCGCAGTGCGTACTCCGCAATGAAATTATCTTTTCTCTTACAAATCAGAATACCGATCGTTGGATTGTCTGCAGGCTTCCTCATGAGATCGTCAACTGCTGATAGGTAAAAGTTCATTTTTCCAGCGAACTCAGGCTTAAAGTCCACCGCCTTGAGTTCAATCACAACAAAGCACCTAAGATTCAAATGATAGTTATCTAAGTAGAGAGGGTCACCCCTCTCTACTCGACTCCCGAACCGGACTTGAACCTTTCGATTCATCCGGCT
>DAHVFY010000137.1 GCA_027316765.1 Parachlamydiales bacterium
TTGAACTCGTCATTCAACTTGTAGCTGTTTGTTAAAAAAGTGGGTTGCTGCAAATAGGTCACAATTCGGGGTTGTAGTTCTATAGGAATGAAAAGAGACTTGGGAATGAACTTCCCAAGTCATAAGTTAAGAGGACTATTCAATAGCGAGTACGTAATAAGCGGGGAAAGCGAAGTTGTTGTTAGGTCTTGGTGCTGCCAAAACGGTGACTTTCTTTCCAACCAAGTTTTGCAAATTGACTTGCGAACTATATACATAAGCAATAGGTAGATCGCGATCTTTTAAGATGAAGTCTCCTGGCTTATTTTTTACCGGTGCCGTATAAGCTTCCAAGATCCCTGTCATTGCAAGGGAAGAAAGAGTCTGTTCTTCGTAATACTCTTCCATTGTCTTCTCATCGTTGAATTGTGCCCATGTGAGGAAGAGAGCTTCTTCGATAGGATCCCATAACTTCATTTTGTCAGTGATTGCGTCCGTGTTTGTAAAAATAGAAGTTTCTGGAGAGATTTCACTTACATCTCCATTTTCAGAAGATTCTTGTGCAGCGGTTGCTCGCTCTTCAAGATAGGTGAGTCTTTTTTGTAGATAAGCTTCTTGAACGCTTGCTAAGGCTTCTTTTGCCTTTTGTACATGATCTTGGAATTCTACGTAGTCTTTAATGACTGTGTTGTAGTTGCGGGTGATTCTATCGATGTCGATCTCTTCAAAAGACTTGCGTAATTCTGCTTTGCTAAGAAGTGCTGCAGCTTCAAGTAACTGTTCTACGGTTTGACGTCTTTTGTCCATTTGGTGTTTTACTTCGAGACCTCCAATGTTATCTATAAACTCTTTTGCAATGAAAAAATGAACATTTGAAGGGGGCGTAATTTCATACCATTTATTATTTAGCGGGCTAATTGTTCCATCGATTTTATCACCTGCGTTGAGATGACCGATGATGGGAGCTTCTAGATTTGGCTCTAAGCGAACATTAACTTTGTTTCCTTCAACGACGTTGTCGAGAATAAAGCTGCGAAAAACGTAGGCTTTGATTCCTGTAGGAGGTTCAACCGCGTAAAATTCTCCTTTTTCTGCGATAACGGATACAAGTTCATTTCTTTCGAGCTCTCGAATGATCTGGCTTTCAAGATCTGCGTGAACGCGCATTCTGACTTTTTTCCCTTTGACTTTCCCTGTAAAGGGACGGAAAACGGGCGCTGGTGCTTTGTAGGCGGTCGGCGCGATGGTTGGAACAACAGGCTCTTGCACGGGCATGTAAGTCCTAGATTGGAGCGCCTCATCTGCAGAAACAATGTTGAGTGATAGCAACGAAACTATTGCACACACATATGATAAAACCCTAGACATGGTTTATAATCCTCCTAATCGCCAACGGTTGAAAAGATAATACTCAATTGTCATTCTAGAGGATTGCTATTTTTTCGCACATGGTTTTTTACAAATGATGATTTTTTCTTCATACCCCGAATTGTGACCTATTTGCGGCAACCCGCTTTTTTAACTGCTTAAAACAGCGCGGATATGCTCGCAATTTTTTTGGCCGCACGTGCAACCAATTGGATCGCCTAAGAATACGCTGTAATATTCTTTACTGTCGATTGGGTTGCTGACAAGATAAAGGCTGTCGGCTGTTTGCTCAATATCCCAGGTGCGGAATTTGAGATCTTCTTCTGTGATCTCTTCTTCGGGAAGTGCATTTCTTTCTTCTTCTTCTTGATTCTCTTCATTTTCTCCTTGC
>DAHVFY010000138.1 GCA_027316765.1 Parachlamydiales bacterium
TTTATCCCCGCCTACACTGAAGAGAGATATGAAAGAGCAATTGTTGCGGGCGGCTGTTTCTGGGGCGTGGAGTTTCTTTTTCAGCGCGAGAGAGGAGTTGTTCGAACAAAGGTAGGTTACATAGGAGGCACCGTCATCGATCCCACCTACGAAGAGGTTTGTAGTTCATTGACAGGACATGCTGAAGCATTAGAGATCGTGTTTAACAGGACCCTTACAAATTATGAAACACTCCTTAAGTTCTTTTTCGAGATACACGATCCAACAGAACGCATGCGTCAAGGACCGGATATCGGCAGCCAGTATCGCTCAGTTATTTTTTTTCTTACAGAAGAGCAACGGGAAACTGCTGAAAGACTTATCCAGCTGCTTAAGAAAAGAGGGCTTGATGTCGTTACAGAACTTCTTCCCGCAGGCCCCTTTTATCCCGCAGAAGACTATCATCAGCACTACTATGAAAAAACTGGCGGAGCTCCCTATTGCCACCGGCGAGTTTCCCGTTTTTAAAATTCAGCGATAGAGATAACTCTGCTCCAGGCCTTGATTTGTTAAACCTAAATAGGCGAAATAGGTCACAATTCGGAGTTTTAAGACTGTGTGCTCATTTCTTCAAATGCCTTAAGAGCATTTGTAGCGTACATTAGAGAAGGTCCGCCTCCCATGAGAATGGCCATGCTCAAAGTTTCGAGCAGCTCTTCGCGCGTTACGCCCAATTGCACCAAAGCTTGTGTGTGAAAAGCAATGCAACCATCGCAGTGCGCTGCAATACCAAGAGCTAGAGCGATCAATTCTTTCGTCTTTTTGCTTAAAGCACCCTCTTTTGTTGCCGCTTGAGCAATTGTATTAAACCCATTCATGACATCGGGTATTTCCTTGTGCAATTTTGCTAGCACAGGAGAAACAGTAGAGACGATTTCTTTGAAGCTTGCCACCATGGTTGATTCTCCTTAAGTTGAGATGAGATTGAAAGAGCCATTTTACCACGAGTGCTAGGGAAATTAAAGAGTTTTTTCTGCGAGATGTTTAATGTCTTAGATCTGGTTGAAGGCTCGGATATCTGATTTGGAGGATTTTGTTTCCTTGAAAAAGTTTGAAACTTGGATGAATTCCTGTCGGCTCTTCAGTCAAATTGTCTTCTTCATTTTGAAAGCTATTGCAACTTGTCATTTTAGGAAAAGAGATGGGGTATCTCATCCAATTTTGATGCAAGGTTGGATGCGCTCCAGGCCAGAAGAGCTGGCAATCGAAGGAGTGCTTTCGAGACCGGTCTTTTTCAAAACCACTCTTGCAACACACGAAATAGGGTGAATCCCAGTTAAATACTGTATATTTTCTTAACATGAAAAATAATTCTGAAGAAGCATACGCGACATTTTGAAGCTCTTGTCGTTGAGCGCTGGGACTGAGACTGGGGGGGGGTGTTGGTGCAGGAGGAGGACCGGATGTTTTATAGAAGATGGTGTAAGGGGTGCCAAAGCCTCCGCTAAAAGTGGAATAAAAGGTATCGTATTGGCTTATTGCCGAAGAAGGAGGTGCGTCAAAGGGACAAGATAGTCCTGCCGTCACATAATTGCTATTGATTTGGCCAAAAGCGAGGTTACCCGCTAGGATTCCATTTGGCTGTGCTGTGAAAATACGGAGCAGGCCGCCATTTGTTTGGATATTTGCAGTAGGGTCGAAGTTGAATTTG
>DAHVFY010000139.1 GCA_027316765.1 Parachlamydiales bacterium
TAGAGGGAGAAATCGTGCATACGATCCATCCAAGTCGGCACTACTGGATCCAAGTGGTTAAGGGTTCTCTGCAAGTGAATAATACAGCGCTCAATGCCGGCGATGGAGCTGCGATTGAAAATGAATCGTCGCTCAAGATCAGTGGCCATGCAGAATTTTTATTTTTCGATCTGAAATGAAGATCTCTTTTTTTGAGACAACTGTTCAGGCAATGGTGTCAACTTAAGGTTCAGCATACTCGTGGCAATGGCAAAAACCTCTTCGGTTTTCCCATCCCCTCTCGCGTGTAACTTCTTCCAGGTCTGATAGGTATTTTTGCCCTTGTCGCGATCTTCTTGAACTTCTTTTCAAATTGCTCTGCGGTGATCTTCCCTGTGATTGTTCCCAAAACATCTTTTCTGAGACTCCCAAAAACAACACTTCTGTTGATTCTATAGGAAAGCCTCTGCTCAGGGATTGTGTACCCTTCTAATTCGACACATCCTACGGCTACCACATTGCTAATAAAGATTGTTGCCCAATACTCCTGCAAAACTCCTAATGTAGTTTTGGTTGCCCAATTTTGCAGCTCTAATGCGATTTTTTGTCTTTTATACCCTTCTTCCATTGCACTCCATCTTGCTTGATAGAGAGCAAATATGCTTTCGTAAGGATACCGGTCTTGATCGATAAGAGAACTCAATAAAACTTCTTGTTCTCCAGAGGGTAGTTTTAATACTAAGATTCTAAAAAGCGTCCCTTCATATAGATCTTCAATGGCATCTTGTTTTCCTTCTGCAACAAGAGCATCGATTCTTTGATTAAAGCTTCTGGGTATGCGGAAAAGAAAATCGGCTTTTAATTGACTATGTAAATTGAAAAATTCTTTAGATGGATATCCTCTATCATAAACAAATAATAAGCCCTTTTCTTCCCACGATCTAAATTTCTCTACAACCTGCTTAACTTGGCCCTCGGCTATATGTTGCTCTCCTACAGTCCATGGTAATAGACAAGCTGCTACGATGATCCCAGAAGTCATATCTGTTATTTCGGATATTCTTCCCATCACAGGGCATGTATTTGAGCGATTATCCCCACCACGCTCCCATCTTCCAAAATGAGCCAATGTATCTTCAGACTCAGGCAATCGAAGAAGGGAACCATCAACAGCAAAAACTCGGAAGCCTTTCCAAACGCCTTCTCTATCTTGACTATAATATTCTTCGAGGGCGTGATCGATGAGATCTTGAAAACAAGTATGAGACAAATTCATGCGGGCTTTACTAAACGCTTGTTTAGAAGCTGCTTGGTCCATTTTAAAAAAATCTCCCAACCAGTTACATACAATTTGTGAGCTATTTTTTATCAAGTGTATCAAAGTCCCAGCAATTACTTCGAAAGGAAGTTTACGCCGATGAACAAAGGCCGCTGGATTTAATCGATGTTGCGCAATAAAAATAGGATCTTTTAAAAGAGCTGCAGATATCTCTAGAATTTTCTTTAAGCGACTCATTTTTTTCTCCTTAGCATATTTAAACTAATGCTAAGGGCTATTTTAGGGGGTTTATTGTTAGAAGGTTAGGTCTTAAGTTGACACCATTGAGGGATCAATTGGGACTGCCTTTCGAAACAAAAGGGGTTTCCT
>DAHVFY010000013.1 GCA_027316765.1 Parachlamydiales bacterium
CGTCAATACGACTGCTCTATTGACGTGTCTGATTTATCTATGCGATTGTGTAGATTTGTCTAGATTTTGTTGAGCGGCATCAAACCTTCACAATTAGGATTTGACCTAAGAGTGCTATGAGACTAGTGCTTCCAGTTGAAAGGCCAGTGTTCTGATCTTGCACCGATTTCGATTATCACAAGCGGATGAATGTGAGACAAAAAGAGCTTGTCTTTATTCTAAATGTTCATTAAAAATTGGGCGAATTCAAAGGATAAAGGAGCAAAATCTTATGAGACAGTCAATTATGCTCCAATCTGATAAGATGACACCTTCTTTTACTCAACAACACAAAGCGGAAAAACATGAAAACTCTCATTTGCGCTGCGCTCTTTTTCTTCTCGACACTCACTTTCGCGTCCTGCCCTTTTTGCGATCCAAGCGTAATTGAGAAAGCGTGTATATTCGAAAATCAGCTTCTAATGGTACTTCAGGATCGCGCTCCTATTGCCAAAGGACACCTCTTGATCATCCCCAAAAGGCATGTTGCAAGAGCACATGAGCTTTTTCAAGATGAGTGGAAAGAATTAACAGATACTCTTCCACGCGTCGTTACTATCTTTCAAAAAGCATTTAACACGGATCAATACCTCATTTTAGAAAAAAATGGCCCCTATGCGGGACAAACAGTTTTTCATGTCCACTTCCATGTCATCCCCATCCCTTCTTACAAAGATGAAGATGTCATCAAATTTACATTATTTTCCAAAATCTTCGATATAAAGCCTTACAGACTCGATGATGAGGAGTTAAAAGAAGAGGTCACTTCTCTACGTCATTATTTTCAAGAACCCATTGAAGTTGTACAATGAACATCAAAAAACTGCTCTTTTAGGAGTTTCTCCAAATAACGATACGAAAATGATCGATCTGCTCTATGCTCCAATCCAAACGGTTATCTCAGCTGTGAAGAAGTTGCTGTCGAAAGAGGCTCCATCATTCAATAAATAACTGTTCTAGTAGATCGTCAAAGGATTCGGGTAGAGTCGCATCGTCAAAATTGAGTAAATTGTCAGATAGGTGCTCTTTGCTCTCTTTGAGGCGCATCATTTTTTCTTCAATGCTAAAGGCTGTTGCATATCTTTTGGCAATGACTGTATTTTTACGACCAAGGCGGTGAGCTCTATTAATCGCTTGATTTTCTACAGCAACGTTCCACCAAGGATCGAAAATAAAAACGTAATCTGCAGCAGTCAGATTAAGGCCTACACCGCCTGCCTTAAGGCTAATTAAAAAAATCGAAATTTCCGGATCTTCTTGAAACTGCCGAATCACTTTCTCTCGATCGGTAGTAGAGCCATCAAGATAAACATAACTAAAAGAACGCTCTTTTAGTGCTTTTCCAACGAGTTGAAGCATTTCGGTAAATTGGCTATAGACGAGAACTTTTCTTTTCTCTTGGACGACGTCTTCGAGATCTTCTATTAATCTATCAAATTTGGCGCTTGGAATATTCTCACCAAGAAGAAGAGGGTGACAGCAAATCTGTCTCAATCTGAGAATGAGTTCTAACACTTCGAACCGATGGCTGCGCACTCCATCAAGCGCTACTTTTTTAAGTAGCCCTGATCGCGCTTTTGCAAGGTAGGTATCATAAAATTGCTTCTGTTCTTCATGCATCTCTGTCCAAAATATCTGCTCAATCTTCTCAGGAAGTTGATCTGCAATTACATCTTTTGTCCTGCGCAAAATGAAAGGACGTAATTGTCTGCGTATATTTTTAAAATAGCGCCCATCACTCTCTGCTGCTTTCAAGCGCATTTGAAATTCTTTTCTCTCACCGAGCAACTCCGGCATCAAAAAATGAAAAAGAGAAAAAAGATCTTCAGAACGGTTCTCAATAGGGGTTCCCGTGATGGCAAGGCGCATTTTAGCGTGCAAAGAAAAAACCGCGCGCGCCACCTGAGAATCAGGATTTTTTATCATCTGGGCTTCATCAAGGACAATACATTCATAAGCAATTGCCTCTAACAAAGCGCAATCGATGCGCAAAAGCGCATATGACGTTAAAATTACTCTTTGTTTTTTAAGCTCTTCCTTGCTTTGTAAGCGATCAGAGCCTGAATGCACATACACAGGATATGTGGGCAAAAACTTCTCAAATTCGCATCTCCAATTAAAAAGAAGAGAAGTCGGTGCAACGATTAAAAGCGGGGCCGATAGGGAAAGAGAAGAGAAAAAAGCAAGAGTTTGCACCGTCTTACCAAGCCCCATTTCATCTGCCAAGAGTCCGTGAAAGGAAGATTTTCTTAAAAAAGAAAGCCAATTTACCCCTTCTTGTTGATAAGGATGAAGAACGCCTTGAAAAACGTTTGCAGGGGGTGTGAAAATCGGTTCTCCAACAACATCTAAAAGAGCTTTTTTTGTAAAATGTTCTTCTAAAAGGCCAAATCGGTTTTTTTTGATGCGCACTCCATCTGAAACAATCTCCTCTTCAGCAAGATCTTGCCACGAGGGAAGAGGATCCAGCAGTCCAACTACTCCCTCTGAAAGATCGACAAATTTTTCTCTACGATTAAAAGCGCCTAGAACCTGTTTTAAATCTGCCGTATGGTGTTCGTAAGAAACTCTTCCCTTGATAATAACAGTCTCTTCTTGATTTTCTAGGGTAAGATCACAAGCAGATTGACGCACAACTTTATACCCTCTTACATCAAGCACGCTCCACCCAATCTCTAAAAGAAACGTCAAGCTTTTTGCAACTTTATCTAAAGGGCAATAATAATGAGAAGTACCGACAATTTTCTTAACAAAATCGGTCTCTAATAGATCTTTCTCCCAAGATTTTTCAATTCCAGGCTGTCTCCAGGGGGAGTTTTTTATCTCATGTGCAGCGATCTTTCCCAAAGGTCCATAATCAAAAAAAAGATCGGCAAAAGCGCCTGTTCTATCTTTTAATACAAGATAAGGAAGGGGTTCTTGAGCTGGAATCTCCTCTACCTTTTTTTTCCAAACAACCCGTTCATATTCATTAAGATCTTCTATTATTTTTTTTGAAATGGGTCGTGGATGAGGAAATGCGAGCTGAAGAAGCCCCCAATCCACTTCTTCTGAAAAAAAATGGAGCGTTCCCTTCATAATCGCCCAAACGGGCTCTCCGGGGAAAATGGCATCACAACTATCTAAGAGAAATGTTTGACTCCCTAAATGCACAATCCCTTGAATGCGTTCATCTACTTCAAATGAGAGGTTAAGACGTGTAAAGGGGTCTACAAACAGTTTTTTTCCCTTAAAAAAGAGATTGCCTGTAAGCCCAATGAGCTTTAATGCCTCAAAAGAGCGCTTAGGAGGGATTCTCATTTGGTTTAATGCTACAGTCTCTGCTTGACTAGATGTCGGAAGGATTCCTCTTAAGCGGAGCTCTTCTTGCATGCAAAACTTGATCGCAGCGAGATCTTTTCCTTTAGCTGCCTTCAAAAGGGTATCGCGATATAAAAGACGTTTTGGCATCTCACCTTCAAGCGCCACTTGAACTATGAGATGGCTATTTTCCTCTTCTAAGCTATAATGGATCATGAGGGTTCTTCTATGAAATACTGGGATACATACGACAATTTTGAAGCTGCAGAACAATGCTGGGATACTGCTGCTAAAGAAGCAGAATCTTCCCATCCGTTGAAAATTTTGCGCCATCTTCCTACGATGCCGGGCATCACTGCTGACACAGCACGCAATCTTAAGTGGAAAAGTCTTAAATACCTAATCAAACATGATGAAAAACGCATTCTTCCTCGCCATTTTTTCAAACATCCCATTCAATATACCCGAGCCTTCATAAAATCACTTCTTAAAAATAAACCTTTTACTCGAGATGGCGATTTTTTCTACTACGGAATTCAAAATGAAAATGCGTTTAAAGAGAAAATCAAATCTTCCAAAGCTCTTCTTGTCGTAGGTTTTTCTTACTGTCACAAACCTTTTGAGTGCCCTTCCGGTAGGTTTACAGATGCGTGTATCCATGCGGTTGAAAATCCCGTGTGCAAACAATGCTTCATAGGAAAAGCTGTGCACGCGCTTCCTTCTCATGCGACCATTCTTTATATCCCAACCATTCACTACATTGGAGAAAAAATCTTTGAACTCACACATAAGCACCCTGATAAAGAAATTTTCTTTTTGATCACAGCATGTGAGATGACCCTACAGATGTTTGGAGACTGGGGAAATATGGTGGGTGCAAAAGGAATTGGCGTTCGATTAGACGGACGGATCTGTAATACAATGCAAGCATTTGAGCTTTCAGAAAAGGGCATAAAACCAGGACTCACCGTCGTTCACACAGACACTCAGAGACGGATGCTAGAGCTCATTAAGCACATCCGCAACCAACGTGCACCCTTCTGAACGGCTTTGGTCTCTCTACTTTCTGGTATACGCGAAGGCGTGGAGCTGGAACTGAAAGACATTCTGTGCAGCAGCAGCCTTTCAAGCGCTCAGCACAAACGGGGCAACACAGAAAAAGTTCATTGCAGTCCATATTAGCGCAGTTGTAGTAAACATCACTGGGTTCATCACAGTGCGCGCAAGTGCTAATCAGCTCTACATCCTTCTCATCATCAATAGGAACAGCCAAACGGTCGTCGAAGACAAACAGCTTTCCTTTCCAGTGATCGGTCTTTTTCTTTAATCCGTACCCAATAACACCGCCTTGAAGCTGATAGACTTGTTCAAAACCCTCTTTTTTAAGAAGGACAGAGTAAAGCTCACACCGAATGCCTCCCGTGCAGTACATCATCACTTTCGTTTTTTTGGGGTCCTTTTCCTCTTTTAAGCGCTTAGCATATTCAGGAAATTCCCGAAAAGTAGCAAGCTTTGGAAGCTCCGCTCCCTCAAAATGACCAATTTCCCACTCATAATCGTTACGCACATCGATAAGGAGCGTATCTTCGTCTCTGCTTTCAAGCATAGAATTCCACTCTTCTGGCTCTAAATGCCCATCTGACTCACTTGCATCTACAGGCACATCCAAAGCTACAAGTTGATCGCGCAGTTTCACTGTAACCCGTGGAAAAACATTCTCGTGATGTAAATGAATTTTGAAATCAATCTTAGAAAATCTAGGATCGCTACGCATCCACGCGATGTACTCTTCCGCGTGGGCGGCAAGACCGCTCATCTGTGCGTTAATCCCTTCAGTTGAGATATAGATACGCGCGGTGAAGTCTCGATCTTTAAAAAATTCTTTATGACGTTTCACCTCGAGCGCGGGATCTGCGATTGAGGTAAAGCAATAATAAGCAATGACGTAATACTTGTTCTTTTCCATAAATCGAGGAGTATACAATCTTCTAAGCCTCTGAATCAAGCAAAATTTCAAAGATCAGCTCTTGTGAAAAATAGTCAAGTATCGTACGATATCTCTTTTTATAGGTTACTACTCAATTAGGAGAGACAATGGCTCGTTATACTGGCCCGAAAAATCGTATCGCACGTCGTTTTGGGGCAAACATATTTGGTAGAGCACGCAATCCACTCTTGCATAAACCAAATCCTGCAGGAATGCACGGCGGAAAAAGAAAAAAGAAGTCTGACTACGGACTGCAGCTCGAAGAACAACAAAAATTGAAAGCAATATACGGCATGCTCAGCCGCAAGCAACTCATTCGCTACTATCAAGAAGCTGTGCGCTCAAAACACAACACGCCACAAGTTTTCATTGAAAGACTCGAGAGTCGCCTAGACAATATCGTTTATAGACTAAGACTTGCGCCAACCATCTTTGCTGCGCAACAACTCGTCTCTCACGGTCACATTCTCGTGAATGGCAAAAAAGTCGACCGTCGATCGTTCCAAGTTCGTCCGGGTATGGAGATTTCCGTAAAGCCGCAGTCTCAAAATGTCCCTGTAGTCAAAGAAGCGATTGCAAACACCAGCCGCTCAGTTCCTGAATACCTCTCTCTTGATGAGGCAAAATGCTCAGGCAGACTGATGTCGCTTCCTAGCCAGGAACAAATTCCTTTCCCGATCCCGATCAACGTTCCTCTCATCTGCGAATTCTTAGCGCACACCTGCTAATCTGACCTCCCCGGGGTTCCTCCCGGGGAAAATACTCTTCTTATTTGCACTTTCTCTACATCTAAAAAAAATTATTTCAAATCGTCGGGGGATGGGGAGTTCAGCATCCAGGCGTAAGAAAAAAGGATGAGGGCGAAACTGCCGGTTAGAACGAAGAATTGGAGAAGTTGATCCAGGATGCTACGCGTAAAATGGACCGGGGCAACAAGAAGAATTTCCAGGGTAGGACCAATGAAAAGGGTGCTGGCAGCTGCTAAGACAACGCAAAAGGCAACCTTAAAAAATGAAACAAGAAGTGTTTTGGAAAATATAGGGCCAATGTCTTGGGTCAGCCGTCTTACTAAAAACTGGCAATTAAAAAAGGCTGCAAGGCTTGTAGCGATTGCAATACTAAAGGCGCCCCAATTGAGCGCAAATACCATGACTGCATTGAGCGCTATATTGAAAATGACTGCATAGATAGACCCGATCATCGGCGTTCGGAAATCTTTACGCGCATAAAATGCGGGAGCTAAAAGGAGGACAAATACGGAAGGAAGAAGTCCAGCTCCATACCCCCAAAGGCAAAGAAGCGTCTCCTTTGTCGCCTCTTGTGTAAAATCTCCCCTTCCATAAAGAAGATTCACAGAAGCTGCTCCAAGGACGAAAATGGCCATCATCGAGGGGAAAATCCAAAGAAAACTGCGACGAAGAGCAAAGGTTAAAAGTTCTCGATATTTTTCCATTGTCCCCTCTTCTGCTGCACGTGAAAGAGGCGGCAGAAGCGCTGAGGCGAGGGCGATTCCAAAAAGTGCTAGGGGCAGTTGCTCCATCCGAATTGCGTACCAGAGATAGGCGGGTCCTTCAAGCGATGCAAACCTTGCAAACAATGCATCTAAAGCAGTGTTCACTTGAACGGCACCTACCCCGATCATTCCATAACAAATAGGTTTGAGAAGACGGCGAATTTCTGAAGAAAACACTTTGGGTCTAAAAAATGTTATAAGATTCATATACTGCTTTAAATACCGAATCATCCCGGGAACCGTCATTAGCCACTGCATTGCAAAAGCTAGAATGATGCCAATAGAGAGCGCAAAAACTGCTTCTTCGGGGGTATTTTTTTTCCAAAGTAAAGCGGTTGTAATCCAAACAAGATTAAAAACAACGGGAGCAAACCCCGGAAGAAAAAACTTTTTTTCACATTGTAACAAAGCGGCTGTGACTCCAAAAAGGCAGATAAAAAGCGTTCCCGGAAGCATCAGCATCGTTAAAAAAAGAAGTTCACTTCCTTCAGAAGTCAATCTTCCCCACTTCCACCAAGCAAAAAAGCCGATCTCAAGAATTGCAATCAGTAGAACAAGAAACAGCGCAACGGTCTGTAAAAGGTCGCGAAAAAAAAAGGCGCCTTTTTCAGGGACAGACTTACGACTCTCCTCGAAATAAGGAACAAAGCCTGCCGGCATCTGACCCTCTCCAAAAAGTCTTCTCAAAAGATTGGAAAATCGAAAAGCTACCATAAAGGCCGCAATTGCCGGATGGCTGCCAAAACAAAAAGCTGTTACTATATCTCGAAACATCCCGCTGACACGACTAAGCGATGTTCCTGACAAGAAAGCAATCGCTGATCTAGAAACGGTTTGTGGATGATCTGTTTGCATAGTTACCGATTACATGGTAAGATTACTCATGATACACAAAGAATATGAAAAATGGGCATTTTGACAAGAAAACTCCTCAAATTGTACATCCAAAACGAGTAGAGGATCAGCTGACGTTGTCAAAAACCAACGCTTCGTGTTCTTTGTGTATATCTTATGCTTTGTCTTTTTTGGAAGAAAAATGAGTAAAACACCAAAAGAAGAACTTTTAATTGGCGCCCACACCTCTGCTCAAGGGGGTGCTCACAATGCTCTCTTAGAGGGCGCAGAAATCGGCGCAACAACTATTCAATTTTTTACAAGCAATCAAAAGCGATGGGAAGGAAAACCTATTCAAAAAGAGGAAGCGGAGCTCTTCAAAGAAACTCTAAAGTCCACCGGCATCAAAAAAGTGATGAGTCATGATAGCTACTTAATCAACCTAGGGTCTCCTGATGCTGAAATTTCCAGAAAAAGTCGCAAAGCTTTTAAAGACGAAATTCAACGCTGCCATGCACTTGGCGTCACCTTTCTCAATTTTCACCCAGGAGCGGCAACAAGCGGAACTGCTGAAGAGTGTCTTGATAAAATCGTCAGCTCTCTTGAAGAAATGGAGGGTCTAATTCATGAAGGGCACACGCGGATTCTCCTTGAGACAACAGCTGGTCAAGGGACATCTGTAGGGCATAGTTTTGAACAAATCGGCTACATTATCAAAAAACTTCACAGAAAAATTCCCATTGGGGTGTGCATTGACACGTGCCACATCTTTGCCGCAGGTTACGATATTCGCACAAAAAAGGGATGGCAAGAAACTCTGGATAGTTTTCAAAAACAGATCGGTCTCTCACACCTTTACGCGCTGCATGTGAACGATTCTATGAAGCCGCTTGGCTCAAGAAGAGATCGACATGCACCTCTTGGCAAAGGGGAAATTGGTCTTGAGTGTTTTAAGGCGATGATGCAACACCCTGATCTGCGTGAGCTACCCAAATATTTAGAAACACCTGACGGCCCGCCGTTGTGGATAAAAGAAATACAGATGTTAAGGGATTTTGCAAAATGAGACTTAAAATTAAAAATATTAAAACAGATAACATCGATCAAGAAATCACCATTTCCGGCTGGATACGTACGGTTCGCGATCAAAAGACTTTCCTCTTTATTGAAATCAACGATGGCTCCACGTTATCTAACTTGCAAATCATTGCTGACAATAGCTTAAAAAACGAGAAACTGACCACGGGTGCTTCTGTAAAAATTCGGGGAACACTTGTCGAAAGTCCTGGTCATAAACAAAAATGGGAACTAAAAGCTCAAGAGATCGCACTATTGGGAGAGTGTCCTTCCGAAGATTATCCTCTGCAAAAAAAACGTCACTCTTTTGAATTTTTGCGCACAATCGCGCATCTGCGTCCCCGCACAAATACACAAGGAGCTGTTCTTCGTGTACGTAATGCCTTGGCATTCGCAACACATAAATTCTTTCAAGAACAAGGCTTCTTGTACGTGCAAACTCCTATTATCACAGCTTCAGATGCTGAAGGTGGCGGTGAACAATTTTTAACAACAACACTCAATTTAGAAAAACTTCCTCATCTTCCTAATGGCGCTCTTGATTTTTCCCAGGATTTTTTTGGCAAACCCGCTTACTTGACTGTCTCAGGACAACTTAATGGCGAGGCTCTAGCGTGCGCACTCTCTGATATCTACACGTTTGGTCCCACCTTTCGAGCAGAAAACTCTAACACTTCGCGTCACTTAGCGGAATTCTGGATGATTGAACCAGAAATGGCGTTTGCCGATCTCGAAGATAATAGGGAATGTGCGGAAAAATACCTTAAATATCTCATTGGCTTTGTACTTGAACATTGTGCAGAAGATATGGAATTCTTCGATGCTTTCATCGAAAAGGGTCTCATCGAACGTCTTAGGCATGTTGCAACTTCTCCTTTTGCTCACTTAACATACACAAAAGCAATTGAGATTCTTCTTAAAGCGCCTCGCAGCTTTGAATTTCCGGTTGCTTGGGGGTGCGATCTGCAATCGGAGCATGAACGATATCTTGCAGAAGACTACTGCAAAAAGCCCGTCATTTTGACCGATTATCCTGCTGAAATCAAAGCGTTCTACATGCGCGCTAATGAAGATGGAAAAACCGTTGCCGCAATGGATGTCCTTGTCCCAAAAATTGGAGAAATCATCGGGGGCAGTCAACGAGAAGAGCGCTATGATCTCCTCGAGCAAAAAATCATTCAACACAACCTAAAACTTGATGATTACCGCTGGTATTTAGAATTGCGTAGATATGGAAGCGTACCGCATTCAGGCTTTGGAGCCGGCTTTGAAAGACTTGTCCTTTTTGCAACAGGAATGGAAAATATCCGAGACGTCATTCCTTTTCCCAGATTCCCTAAACACGTCGAATTTTAACCCTATGAATGGATCTGACGCTGATGCATTTTAGCAAGAGGCACGGCACCAAGACCGAAAATCATTGCAACAAAAGCTAAAATTGAGCCGAAAAAAGGAATTGTTGTTAACAAGAAATAACAAATCAACCCAAAACAAAAAATACTGACAGTATTGGGTTTTAAGCCAATTCTGTTAAAAACTTTATTAGAAATAAAGAAAATCGTCAGGACTTTTGCTGTATAAAAACCGATGACGTTTAGAGCAAGAAGTGTAATTGCAAAGGGCGCGCCAAGGATACTCATCAAGAAAATTAAAGATGCAAGTGGCAAAAGGATGAGTAACATTAAACCGCACGCAAAAGCCTTCCAAGGTTTATGCGCTAAAACATTCAAAGCGCGCTCTAAATTCTGAGGATATAGTCGCAACCAGATCCACCCAATCACGAGTGTATAAATGAAGTTCATCAAAATGCCGGTTAATTTTGATCCAATGAGTAGGACATTCAAGAAACGCCCTTTAAAAATCTCTTGTAGTACAGAAGGGTGAAAAGAAATTTTCCCATGAATCTGAGCTTCTGGCTCGATCATCGCCTTATGATCACTATCGTAGGCGACATCTCCTATAATGATAGAGCGCGATGTTAAACGCATATGACCCACATAGGCTTGGAGATTCCCCCCAATTGTTGAAGAGATCCGTAAATTGGAAGCCACAATCGTTGCATCACCGCCCACTGATGCAGCTAAATCTCCATTTCCAACTGTTGCGACAAAATTCCCCTGAATCATTCCTGAGGGAACTAGTTGAGCATTAGCCGCGACAATCGTCGCATTACCACCCACTTTTCCGCTTAACGTCGCCTGTCCTGCCACGATACGTATATTACGCGCGACATTCCCTGCAATATGAATGCTGCCTCCCACTGCCAAAACATCTCCGTCTATCTCTCCATCGATGACAATTTGAGAGCCGGCAGCATACACATCACCTGTTACTTTACCTGAAATTTCTATAGAGTTTCCATACGCAAAATAATCTCCCCGATGTACCATTCCGGAGGGCAAAACGCTCATATCTTCGCCCCTTTCTGAATGGCTCTCAGGTTCGGGTGCTTCTGAATCTGCAAAAACAACCCCCATCCACAGCAACATCCACGTTAGAACAAACCGCATACTGCCGCCCTTTCCTGCTTTTTGTAAAAGATCAAAAGTTGTGTATCAACTTCCTCTCGAATTCTATTATCAATCTTTTGAATTTCTGCATCAGGCAAACAATGTTTATTATCAACCATCTCACTTAATTCTTCGATGTTAAACAGGACAATTCCTGGATGACGCCCCAATGCAGGATCGACATTGCGCGGGATACTTAAATCAAAAATTACTTTAATGTTTCCTTTTTCTTGCGCATTTGAAGGTCCAATTAAATAATTCTCCTGGTTGGTTCCACAAATGACAATTTCATAATTTTGCCAAAGGGGAATCTCTTGCCAATCCACAACTCGGACGTTCAAATCTTGCGCATTTCTAGGTGTTCGAGTGCACAGTGTGATATCGGTAATGCCCTTACATTTAAAAAAACCAAGAATTTTTCTATTAATCTCTGAATTGCCAATGAAGAGGATGGAAGCTGTCTTGAAATCTTTGACAAGCAAATGACTTAAGGTAAAAAGAGAGCGTTCTAAACGCCCTTCACGCGCTGAGAAAAGCATCGAAGTGCGCACACCTTTTCCAATCTTTAAACACTTTTGGAACATAAAATGCATACAGCTTTCTAGTGAATAGTAAAGAGACGCATTTCCATAAGCCTGTTTGACTTGGGCTTGAATCTCTGTCTCCGCAATGATCGCACTATCTAATCCGGATGTTACAGAAGCCAAATGTGCAAAACATTCTCCTCCAAAATAAGAATACAAGACATGCTCGAAAGGGACATCAATTTCTTTGCGCAAAATTGTCAAAATTTCAGTATGTGCTAACGCAAGATCTTCCCTACTGAAATACAATTCAGACCGATTACATGTAGAAAGAAGAACGGAAGAAAATGTAGAGCTATTACCAAAATAGCGCTGAAAGGCTTTTGCCAAAAGCTCTCTTAAAAAAAGATCAGAAGATTTAAAATTCACTCCTACAACACCAACGCGCATCACTTTTTATCATCCTTTTCTTTTTTTATAGGAGCCTCCGGAATTTAGTGCATCAATAATGGTAGAATAATCAAATCCTCGACGACATAATGCAGCAATCACTTTCTCCTTAGGAGTATTTTGATATTTTTTTTGCAACAGCTGACAGATCACACTCACTTGATCCTCCGGCAGGTTACCACTAAACACCATTCCCCTCGCCCTAACCTTAGCAGCAATCAACGCCTTACCGTAACCTTTTTTCTGAAGGCGGCTGACAAAAAGAATCTGCTCTTCCTCATCATTAAGAAAACCAAAATGCTGACATTCTTGAAGCGCCACGTCTATAGCCTCTTGGGAAAATTTCTTTAATAACAACTTCTCTTTAAGCTCTTTGGAACATCTTCCTCTTAGGCCTAGAAGTCGAAACGCTTCAGCCTTACAAATTTTTTGCTCTAAAAGAGCAAAATTCTCTTCAAGGCTCAAAGAACGTCGCAGCTGAGATAAATGCTTCTGGAATAAACTTTTATATACTTCTTTCCAAAAAGTATTATTAATCATAAGGATCAGAAACTTAGGATCTTCAGAACTCATCTCCCATGACAGAATATGCTCATTTAATTTCATATTTTTAATATTTACTTATATTGATCATTAATTTCAAAAAGTATATCCTAAAATAAAAGGAGACAAGTTCATGACAGCGCCAGCATCACCAGATCCTGCAACACCACCGGCGACTCCTGCGCCTCCTGAACGTCTCTCTATTGAACATCCTTTTGCATCTGCATCTTCCAGCGGATTTGCCAAAATGCTCGGTCCAACAGCAACACCCGAGCAAGTGCAAAAAGCGATGATGCAAGCAATTAATGCTATCATCACTGATATGAAACGAGAAGCTAAAAAGGCACATGAAGCTGCAATGCAGCTAAAAAAGGTGATCGAAGGCAAAGAAGATTGATGAGTACGCTCTCCTTATCTGTCACTGTCCCCGACGCTACCCTCCGCGTTGATAAATTCCTCTCCTCTCAGTTTCCCAATTATTCCAGAACTTACTTTCAATACCTAATTGATAAAGGATGCGTCCTAGTTAATGGACACATTATAAAAAAACGGCATGTATTGCAACCTCTTGATGAAGTAGAAGTTTGTTTTGAACTCACCAAAGAACTCTCTATTATTCCCGAAGATATCCCTCTTGAAATTCTCTATGAAGATGATCATCTACTCGCAATTAATAAACCTGCAGGAATGGTTGTTCATCCAGCACCGGGTCATCATTCAGGAACCTTTGTTAACGCGCTACTTCACCACTGCCAAACTTTAAATGTAGACAGTTTAAGACCCGGCATTGTCCATCGTCTTGATAAAGATACTTCAGGGGTTTTAATTGCTGCAAAAACAACACATGCGCACACAGAACTTGTCTCGCTATTCTCATCTCGTCAAATTGAAAAGAACTATCTCACCATCTGTCTGGGAAATCCCGGCAATACAACAATTAACGCTCCCATTAAACGACATCCTGTACGCCGTCAAGAAATGGCTGTCATAGAAGGCGGCAAGGAAGCGATTAGCATATGCTCTGTCCTTAAATCCAATGCCAAACTTTCTCTTGTCGCAGTTCGTCTCATCACGGGAAGAACTCATCAAATTCGTGTCCACCTAAAAAGCCGCGGAACACCAGTACTGGGCGATAACACGTACGGAGCAGATTCTGCAAATGCTCTTCTGAATGCAAAAAGACAACTTCTTCACGCTCATATCGTCCGATTTATTCATCCGATTACAGGCGTTCTACTCGAAATTGAAGCTCCGATTCCAGAAGATATGAATCGATTTATCAGCATTTTATCGGAACTAAAAATTTGATAGATTAATATCTTGACCCCAAGCTACCATAAGTGAATAGGAAGGTTTCTGCTTACTTTCCGCACAAATGAGGATCGACTATGAAAGAGTTTGTAGAATATATTGTCAAAAATCTTGTTGACCATCCTGAGAAAGTCCGCATCAATGAAATTGGTGGCACCCATACATTGATCATAGAACTTGGTGTAGAGAAGTCTGACATCGGGAAAATCATTGGTAAAAAAGGAAAGACCATTAATGCCATCCGCACACTGCTTATGTCTGTGGCTAGCCGTAATGGAATCAGAGTGAACCTTGAGATCTTAGAAGACTCAGCTCCCACAGCCTAGCAGTTCAAAAAATGTGCCCTTGCTTAAAAACAGGGCACAATTCGGGGTTTTAGGAAACAAGGTGAGGAAGAAAGGGTGAGATCATCGCTTTTCGCGAATTTAAAACCCCTGCATTGTAATAAAGCACTACAATGGGTAAACCCTCTTTCTTAGAGACCTTCATAGGAATATGAGAAAAACTTTCGCGGAAAATCTGTTCTAATTCCTCGTGATTTTCTCCTAAGAATTCCGCCTCAAAAGAATGATTTAAAACAGCTGGACACATCTTAAAGGCATTGAGAAAACTCTTCAGATGTTCAACACCGGATTCTGTTTCCGGCACCCAAATCCATAATTCGTCTTTGTGAGAATATTCACCAACAGTACCCGCAAAGACATCTTCTGCTCCAGCAATTGTACTAATCATGTGCATATAAAGATCAATTTCAGGTTTATCTTTAAAAACATGAGACGACTCTTCAAACCACTGCTTCCTTATCTTTGCACGAAGAGTTTGATAAAGAGGAAAATTACGAGAAAACATCTTTGTCTGTCCAATGCGAGAGCACCCATTTTGCTCTTTAGTATCTACAAAAATGCTAGAGGGCTTCCCTTTGCTACAAAGCTGTAAATTTTCTTCAACAACCAGCTCTTTGGAAAGATAAATTTTCTGATAAAGTCCATACATCTCTTTATTTTGCAAAATCCTCTTTGCTAAAGAAGATGTATAGTAAGCATCTCGAGGAAGATCATCAAAAGAAATGACTTCAACCTCTTCTTGAATAGAAAGAGATTTCAAACGATTAAGAAGAGAGGCCACACACTCCACATCTCGGCGCGTAATTTTCGTAAGAAGATCAGTATCATCTAAAATTGCATAAAGAAAATGCAAATATTCCAGATACTCACGTTCTTTAGAAATATGATATTCACTTTTTTTCTCATACACCAGATGTCTTTGAAGAAGTCTTTGCAGAATTCTTTTATGACTTGGGGAAGAAAGATCTTGTGAAACTTTTTTAAGTTGCGCCTCAATCTCTTTTAAACTCATTCCTCCGGTGCTGTAGCTGTCATTAATGATAAAGCTAAGTTCTGCAATGAGCGCATTTGAAGATTGAGAATCTGTAATAAATGCAAGAGGCGCTGAAAGCGTTGAAAGCGCGCTTTTATGATGGTCGATAACGCTAATCACTTCCAAATAAGAAGGAATTTTTGTTTCTTCTCGATTACAAAAGTCACGCAAACTCACGGTACCCAAAGTAGCTTTATAAATATCTGTAGCATGAATCACACCCATCGGCGTCAAGCGCCCCTCTTTATCAGAAGCTGTGACTGTAAGGTAGGGGTAGGAATCAATTTTACTACGAATCTCCTCAACCTCATCTCGATAACTCACAACTTGGGGCTCATATCCAAAGACGCGTCTTTTAATATTGAGTGCAACATCCAGCCGCTCCTCATAAAGACGAACACTACCAATTGCTTTATCAAGAGATAAAATCATCTTTTCCAAATAATGGAAAATAAGAGGGCGATTTTCTGCGAGCACTCCGGAATGCGTAAAAAGAGCGGATGTCTCAGGAGCATGCGTAAGGTCGATAAACTCTTGCAACGCAGAAACGCCAAGCGTTTTCATTCCCGCTGAAAATTGCTCAAAAGTTGCATCTAGCCCCTTGTGGATTCCAAGCACTTTGGCTAAATAAAGATGCAAATACTCTCTTTGTTTCTCACTAAACTCTTTTACGGGCTCACACGCTCTAAAACTTGTATTAAAAATTGATTGCAGAAGCTCTGGGAGTTCCTTTTTAGAAAGGTTTTCTTTAGCAAACAGAGAAATTAATCGAACGTGTAGATGATGCTCAAACCAACGCATACATTGATTAAGAAGCATTATAATTTGCCGCACTCCTTCAATATCGAAATTGCGCCAATCACCGAGATAATACCCTTCTGCATCGACGATGATCACTGCCTTTTGCATCCTCTCATGATCAATCTCAAGAGTCGACTCTTGCACATGCTTTTTAATTACACCCTTTTGATTCATCAACTCGGTACTTGAAAGAGCAAGAGAAGAGCGCGTTTTTGCCAAATGTGTAAATACACCCTCGCCAAAAACTTTATTAAACAGAAGATCAATTTCCACCTGAGAAGCTGGTGGACCTCCGGGAACGTTCCACAGATGAAGTCCCTCACCGACTTGAGCTCCAAAGGCATCCATCCATCCCCAAAAGGAAGCAATTGTTGTATCTAAATCTGGAGAACTGTGTGCTGTGACATAATGACTACCGGGATAGTGTTTACCCATTCCAATTGGAAAGAATACCTGATACTCATCGCGCGGGACAAATTTCCCTACAATCTTTCCACGAATTTTATAATTTTCAGAGGGCCTTAGCTCTGAAAATTGATTCATCCAAAGCTCAAAGCTAGACAAATTATACCCTTCACATATCCCTTCTTGATTGATTTGATCAATAAACTGAAGGATGGGAATAAGAAGAAATGTTCTCTCCTCCGCCGACTGAATTAAGTGTAGGAGAACACGATTAACTTGAAGCTCTCTCTGACGTGCCCCAAGAGCGACAAACTCCTGACTCTTAAACCTCTCAAAAATTTCTTTTTGATTTTTAAAAGGTGGCACGGAAACTGAATAATCACTAAGATCTTGCATGAATACTATTCATAAAAAAATAAAAAAAATGGATTGAGCAGGACTCGAACCTGCGACCACCCGCTTAGAAGGCGGGTGCTCTATCCAACTGAGCTATCAATCCTAAAGTTCCTATAATCTTACCTCATTTTCTCAGAATATACAAGAGAAGATCCAAAAAATTCAAAAAACCAAAAATGCAAAAGAATTACTTCCCTTCTAAATCTGACTTAAATTTAAGAGCAGAATCAAAGTCGGCAGGAAGCGCCTGGGACCTAAAAAACTCTTCCTGATTTCTCGTCAATTGATCTGACTCTTCAAAATTACGAATAATTGTCGGTCGAACAAAAATGATAACATTTCTTTTTTCTTCGTGCTCAAGTGTTTTACTAAATAGAGCTCCGATCCACGGAAGAGCGCCAAGACAAGGAAGCCCTGCCTTGTGATTTCTCTTGGTATTTCGAATCATTCCACTAAGAACTAGAAAATGTTGATCCGGCACATTCGCATGGGTTACCATATTTGTCTTTGTTGTCCGAATCCCTCCAACTGCTTGATTAGAGTTACTAAGATCTGGAAGTGCCTGCGAAATTTCCTCATCAATATCAAGAGTAATGACTCCCCCATCACCGAGCATTGGAGTAATGCTTAAGCTGACGCCGACATCTCGATACTCAATATTTGCTGTTGTTTGCTGGCCGTGCCCTACTGTTTCTACAACAGAACCTGTAAAAGGAATGTTATCTCCAACGAAAATCTTCGAGTTCTTGTTATCTTGAGCGATAATCTTATGATTCAAAACGATCGTACTATCTCCATCAGCCTGAAGAGCGGAAACAAGCGCCCCAAGCGAAAGATACGATCTGCCTTTGTGCATGATAATATCGCCAATCACCCCTAAGTCAAAACCGACACCGATAGGAATCTGGCCAAGCCCGGTTGGACGATTGGTCGCGTTGATCCCCTGCATACTTGACGCAAAACCGGAACCTCCTCTTTCGGGAAAATTTCCCGTTCCCACTCCAACTCTACCGCCAAACTCTCCTCCGGCTGCCCACTGCAACCCAAACTCAAGAGAAGACCTGGCATCGGTCTCTATAACAAGAACTTCAATAAACACCTGTTTTTTTGGCGTATCCAAACTCTCAATCAATTTACGCAGATGAGCCAAAGTCTCTTTATCACCTGAATACATCAGAGAATTCGTTCCTTTAATCCACTGCAGAGTATGAATGGCATTGAGTAACTTTTTAGGAGAGTTTGGTTGAGATTTAATATCCCCTGCAATACCTCGGATCGCTTCTTCAATTTCTGAGCCTTGATGGTACTGTAACTTATACAACCCAAACTCAAGAGGAGCTTGTTCTTTATTCAAATAGGAAGAACGAGAAGAAACAGCGAGTTTGTCAAAGGCAATGTTATCTTTTCCATCCCCTCCTGAGAGCGCACTTCCCTCTTCCATCCGATGGATCACATAATAATCACCCTCTTCTGAAACTTCAAAACCCTGCAAGCGCAACATCTGAATGAGAGCTTTTACGACGTTTTCTGAACTCAGAGGTTTTCCTGTAGAAATTGTTACGTTAAACTGAAGATCTTTATTGTCAAAAATAAAATTCACCTCAGAAACGCGACTCACAAAACGAATAAATTCTGAAATGGAAACATCTTCAAAATTGATCGTATAGCCTTCTTCACTGCTTAACAATAGCGGTTGAACAAGAGCTGCAATAGTAAGAAATTTTATCAGTATCGATTTCATATATAGATAATAACCAGCTGCCACGAACATTGTATAACTGCCATCTCTTTTTCGGGTAGCATTTTTTTCTCGTTTTTCAGATACTGTTCATCATGAAAGCCGTTACAATTGATAATTTTGACATAAAAATTCACGAGCAATACGCTCGCGATCAACTCTCATTCGATCAAACTTTTATCGTTGATGCGCAAGGATTATCCTCTCATTTTGATGCAGGCGGAACCTCCTCTATTTATTCGTCAAAATGGGAAGAGCTCTTTGACATCGGCGCTCGCAATGTTCCCTGGGCCTTATTTGCTGCGCCCTTTTCTTTTAACCTACAGCGCAATCGCTATTTTCATTTTCAAATCCTTCCTTCATTGAAAGACTCTCTTGAGGATGAAGAAAATGACGAAGATGAAGCAGAACAAAAAGCTGAAATCCTGCAAAAAATCTTAAAAACAAAAAAAAATGCAAGACAGCCGCACGCAATCTTTGAAAGAGAAAAATCGACCTTGCTCAACTTTTTTGACTCAGTTAAAATGCTCGACAAGCTTTTGACACATATCAACACCCGAAAACTCCAATACCAAAAGGGTTAAAGCAATCATGATCAAAAAAATTTTTGCGGTATTGTTTATGGGGTTTGCATTATCTTTACATGCAAATGAAGAAGTTTCGAAAAAGACTGTACTACTTGCAATTTTAGCACGAGATAAAGCGCATGTGCTTCCCAAATTTCTAGACTGCATCGAAAACCTAGACTACGACAAAAAGCTAATCTCGGTTTACATCAACACAAACAACAACCAAGACAACACTTTAGAAATTTTAAAGACATGGGCTCAAAACAACGAGCAAAACTACAATGCAATTATTTTTAAAGAACACAATATTGAGAACGTAACCTGGTACAGGCCTCACGAATGGACGATTGAAAGATTTCATATCCTTGGAATGATTCGACAAGAAAGCATGGAGACAACAAAAACTTTAAACTGCGATTACTACTTCGTGGTCGATTGTGACAATTTCATTACTCCCATTACTTTGAAGGCTCTTATCAATCACAATAAACCTATTGCAGCACCTCTTCTTTTTGCGGTGCCCGAGCAATTCGATTTTTACAGTAATTATTTTTATGAAATCGACGAAACCGGCTATTTTAAACCTCACCCTACATATTGCGACATCCTTTTTCGCAAAGAGGTCGGCGCCTTTGCTGTTCCTGTTGTCCATTGCACGTATCTTGTTCAGGCCTCTGTGATCGACAAACTAACCTATGTTGATGGCTCCGTTGATTATGAGTTTGTCGTCTTTTCCCGTTCAGCACGAGAACATGGCATTGAGCAATACATTTGCAACGATCAGAACTATGGATATTTACTCCATTTTTTTGACCAACCCTCTTTAGAAGAAGAAAAAGAACGAGTAGCAAACCTCCCTTATCTACAGGTTCCTTGAAAAAAACATTGCGCTTGCATTTAAGAGAGAAAAGAAGCGATTATGTTGGCATATGAAGAAAGTTAAGGTTAAAAATTTTTTTATCGGCGATAACGAACCTCTTGCCCTCTTTTCAGGACCTTGCGTCATTGAAGGTGAGGATGCCGCTCTTTTTGCTGCAGAAGAACTCAAAAAAATCTGCTCTAAGCTTCCTATCAATTTTATCTATAAATCCAGCTACGACAAAGCCAATCGCTCCAGTTTTAACTCGTTTCGGGGTCCAGGATTGCAAGAGGGTCTTAGAATCCTTGAAAAAATAAAGCAAGAGATCGACCTTCCCATTGTGACCGACGTCCACTCTCCCGAAGAGGCGCGTGCTGCTGGCGCAGTATGTGATGTACTGCAAATCCCGGCCTTTCTTTCTCGCCAGACAGATCTTATCGTGGCAGCTGCAGAAACAGGCGCTGTAATCAAGGTGAAAAAAGGGCAATTCATGGCCCCCTGGGACATGAAAAATGTGATTCACAAAATCGAAGAATCAGGTAACGACAAAATTATTTTAACCGATCGGGGCACAACATTTGGCTACAATAATCTTGTTACCGATATCCGCGCGATCCCTATTATGCAAAGCTTTGGATATCCTGTTTGTTATGATGCTTCTCACTCAATACAACTTCCTGGTGGACATGGAACTTCCAGCGGAGGGCAACGAGAATTTATCCCGATTCTCTCTAAAGCTGCGGTTGCAGCTGGGTGCAACTGTCTTTTCCTAGAGGCTCATCCAATGCCAAGCACCGCTCTAAGTGACAAAGATTCAGTTTATCCCATTAACGAACTCTCCACCCTTTTAGAAGATCTACTTAAGATCTACGAAATATGTTCTCGAAAATAACGTGGCGTTTTAGTTGTATTTTTTTCTTGATAGCAGCTCTTTGGATCTATCAGGTCTGTTTTCTTCGTAAAGGAGACATGGAAATCATTCAATCGCTCAAAAAAGAGCAAGAGCTCGCCGCTTCTCGAGGAACATTTTCGGCAACTTCGCAAAAAAGGGAAGGCGTACGCAAAGAGATTTGGTTTTCTCAAGATGATCATGTGCGACTACACTACAGAATCGAAAGTAAAGGTTCTCTTTTGACCTTTATTCCGAAAGAGAACAAAGTAGACATTATAGAAAATCTAGATAAGTTAAAATTTTGGATGCAAGACAAACTCTACGTCAACCCGGAAATGCAAGAGATGCGCTTTTTAGAAGCAGACCATGGAATCTACAAAATGACAGCGCAAGAATTTTTCGCAGAAACTGTTTCGGTTTCCTTGTTTCGAATTCCAGGTGTTAATCTCCCTGAGAAAATCGATCCTAAGACCGCATTTTTACGTGGCGTTTCTGAAAACATTTTTTTCTCGATTTCAGGAAAAACGCCACAATTTGAAGCAGAGAACTTTAAAGCATCCTTCAAATAGAGGGTTGTTTACAAACTCTAAAGGTTATGACTATGTTAACCATCCTTTTATCTTTCAGTCTGCTTGCAACAGAAATCCCCCCCTCAACTTCGCTCTCTTCCAGCCACGCCGCCTATGATGGGGCAGCGCTTGTCCTTACAGGTCAAGTTCTTCTCGATCATGGCATTGGAAAAATGGAAGCAGAGCACGCTTCTTTGCAAAAACAAGAAGCCGGCAATGATTTTCCTTTTGCTCTTGTTGAACTTGAGAAAAACGTACTTCTTCATTTAAAAAATAGCGCCCTTCTGTCTTGCTCATCAGCACATCTTGACTTTTCTCTTCTAAGAGGCATTGTCTCTTCCGGTGAGAACGAACCCATTATCTTCTCCGACATTGTCAGCAAAAACACCCCCCTAAAAATAACGGGTGACAGCGCAGAATTGACGTTTGCTAAAAACAGCAAAGAAAGCAAAAAAAATGACTACGACATAGAAACCATTCTTGCTAAAGACAATGTAATCCTCGAATACGACACATCGTTTGTACTCTACTCAGACCTCGCTTTTTACAAAAAATCCCCTTTTCAAAATAAACTTCAAGGAACTCTATCTGCCTACTCAGCTGACAATACTTCCTTTTGTCGAATGATGCACTTAGGCGATGCTATAGAAGCTCGTACAATGGATATCGATCTCTTGCAAAAGCACATCACGATGCTTCATCCGCATGGCACACTCTCTTCATCGTTCTTCCCAAAAGTTAAACAAGGCACCTTGCAATTTAAAAGTGACAATCTCTCATGGGATCAAAAGCGAGATACCCTCATCTTAACGGGTGCTGTGCATATCGAAGAAGAAAATGTAGGAGACATCTCTACTAATGAAGAACTGCATCTTGTCTATGCACAAAAAGAGAAAAAAAGGGTGTTAAAAACTATTGAGACAAAAGGCAAAACGGTGATGCATTATGGTGCACGTACCCTCATATCCCATGGCCCCATCTATCTCGATAGAGATGCTCTCACTGTTGCAATCAAAAGTCCGATGACAAGTGACCATGTAGCCCTAGAAGAACAGATCTGTTTTCAAGAAGCAGATATCAAGATCTATGGAGATAAAGCACACATGGAATATTCTTTATTTGATGGTTTTATCCATCCTGTATCTATTCTTCTCAAAGACAATGTACGCCTATTTTCGGAAAATACAAATCAACAAAAACGTTTCGGCTTAGCAGACAGGCTCACTTATTCTCCAACAACGCGCACCTTTATCCTAACTGCGACTCCGGGGAAAAAAGTCCTCTTTCAGAATGAAGAAGATGGAATGAGCGTCAGTGCTCAAGAAGTCCACATCACTTACGACCCGGAAACTAAACAAGAAAAGATTCAAGGTGTCGGCAATGTACAACTTAAGTTTAGCAGCGAAGAAATTAACCTCTTAAAAAAAATGTTCCCCACACATGAATAAACCTATCCTCGATGTACGTAACTTAGCAAAATCCTACAGTGGCAAGAATGTTGTAAATGGCCTCTCTTTTCACGTTAAAGAAGGCGAGGTCGTAGGCCTCTTGGGACCAAATGGTGCTGGAAAAACAACCGCCTTTTACATGACAATCGGACTAATCTCTCCCGATAACGGCGAAATCTTTTTTAAAGAAAAAAATGTCACAAAACTTGCAATCCACAAGCGTGCGCAAATGGGAATGGGATATCTTGCACAAGAACCCTCCATCTTTCGCAGTCTAACCGTAGAAGAAAATATTCTATGTATTTTAGAGACGCTTCCTATCTCTAAAGAAGAACGCTTGAAACGTCTAGAGACTTTACTTCGAGAACTTCACCTTGAAACTCATGCTAAAAAGCGCGCTACTTCACTATCGGGTGGAGAAAGACGCCGACTGGAAATCACAAGAGCTCTTGTCACCGAACCCTCTCTACTTCTTCTTGATGAGCCCTTTGCTAACATCGACCCAATCGCCGTCCATGACGTCAAACAACTCATTAAACTTCTAAAAGCCAAAGGAATCAGCGTCCTCATCACCGATCACAACGCTCGGGAGATCTTCAGTATCGTCGATAGAAGTTACCTTGTTCGAGATGGTAAAGTATTCCTGTCGGGCACCGTAGGCGAGCTTCTAGAAAACCAAGATGCTCGCACCTACTACTTCGGCGAAAACTTCCGGCTTTAAACCGACCACCTATCTCGCTGAGGATAGGAGACAAGTTGGAGTTTAAGAGTAATCTACAGCTTCCATAGCGGAGAGAATGCTAGAGATGGGAAGGGTGAAAAGGCAGTCGCTCATTTTACTACCGCCACATCCATCCATAAAGCAAGGACGGCAGGAAGTTTTTTGAGCGACAACGCGGCTTTTTGGGTGCATCCAGGGCCCCCAATTCTGATCCGACGTTGGACCAAAGAGGGCAATGAGAGGAGTTTTGGTAGCTGAAGCAATGTGCAAAGGAACGGAATCAACACAAATTAAACAACGGCTGCCTTCAATCAACGCAGCAAGCTCTTTTAAGGTGATCTTACCTCCGAGATTGCAAACAGCAATACCTGGCGCTGCTTTTAAAATCTCCTCACACATAGCAAGTTCATCGGGATCTGGGCTAGCAGAAAGGACAATCGGAAATCCGCGAGCATGAAGCGCAACGATGAGCTCTCCAATTTTTTTCGGAGGTAAACACTTAAAGCGCCAACGCGACACGGGATGAATCACAATATAGCCTGTCTTGACATCTAGTTGATTACGCACAGAAATGCGCGCCTCTTCAGGGATATGCAAAGAAAGATCTCTTTCTTCAATGGAGGGAAAAATACCAATACGGCGTAAAACATCAATCTGTTTTTCAACAGTATGGCGCGCTGTCTTACAGTTCTTCACTCTATGCGTATAGATCTTCTTTTTTCCCTTAAATCCTTTATTCTCTGGATCAAAACCTACTCGAACCCTAGCACGAGAAACCAAAGCTGCAATGGCACCTCGATCTCCCTCTGTGAGATTAAGTACAAGATCATATTTCTCTTTGCGGATCTTTCTTAAAATGCGCACCTCTTGACTTAGTTTTTTTAAAAAGGAGAGTTTTTTCCAGGCCCGATCGTAAAGATGAAACTGATGAATTGAACTATGTCCTTCGAGCATGGGAAGGGTATCTTTATAAATAAAAGCATCCACCTGCGCATCAGGAATATTTTTCTTTAAAAGAGCAAAAACGGGAGAGGTGAGCAAAACATCTCCATGGTGCCGCATCTTGATAACTAAAATTTTTTTTACACTCGTAAGATCTGGATAATCACCGTACATAGTGCTTTAAATCTATCAAAAGTGTAGAATAAAGGCCTGTAAAATTTATGGAGTTACACATCTATGACAATTGAACAAACCCTTTCTATCTTAAAACCCGACGCTGTCGGCGCAAACAATATCGGCGCAATCATAGCTCGTTTTGAAAAAATGGGACTAAAAGTAATAGCGGCCAAGATGTTGCACATGACAACAGAACAAGCAAAAGCATTTTATGCGGTTCATGCTCATCGCCCTTTTTTCCAAGAGCTTGTCGACTTTATGACATTAGGCCCTGTCCTCATTCTCGTCCTGTACGGAGAAGATGCCATTGCAAAAAATCGCGCAATCATGGGAGCTACAAATCCTAAAGAAGCAGAGCCTGGAACCATTCGCGCCGACTTTGCAAAGTCTATCGAAAAAAATGCTGTACACGGCTCTGACAGTGCCGAAACAGCAAAACAAGAAGTTGCCTTCTTTTTCAAGCCGCAAGAAATTTTCATCCGTTAATCTACGGAAAAAAATAACAGGATGCCGTGCCATCCTGTTATTTCCATTGTTCTTTTTTTTATTTTATCTAACATGAGAAAAAGCATGGAAATTTTCTTATGTGCCGTTACTTTCAATTCTTCATATTTTTTATCTTAACAAGCTTCATTACAAATGTAGGGGCTTCTCAAGCGAAACTTGTTGTCACACAAATGCTTGGGGCTGCAGATGTTCAAATTGATGGGGAGCGCCCTTGGGATATCACAGTACACAACAACGCTTTCTATAAACGGATTTTAAATGATCAATCATTAGGTTTCGGCGAATCTTACATGGAAGGATGGTGGGATAGCATCGCATTAGATGCGTGCATTTTTCATATTTTAAGAGCAGATCTTGAGAAAAACTTAACCCCTACTTGGCTCATGCGGTGGGAAGTCTTTAAAGCTAAATTATTCAATCGACAAAGTAGATCTCGCAGTATGCAAGTGATCGATCAGCATTATCAATTGGGCAATGACTTTTTTGAAAAAATGCTAGACCCTCTCATGACCTATAGCTGTGGGTATTGGGATAAAGCTGCAACTCTTGAGGAGGCGCAAAAAGCAAAATACGATCTCATTGCGCGCAAACTAGGGCTTGAAAGCGGAATGCGTGTTCTTGATATCGGCTGCGGATGGGGCGGTTTTGCACGTTATATTTCAGAACATTATGGAGTACAAGTTGTTGCCATCACGCTATCTGAAAATCAAGCAGCTTATGCAAAAATGCTCTGCCAGGGATTTCCTGTAGAAGTACGCGTTCAAGATTACCGAGATGTGCACGAAGTTTTCGATCGAATTGTGGAAATCGGTATGTTTGAACACGTGGGACAAAAAAATTACCGCACCTTCATGGAAATCACGCATCGCTGTCTTAAAGAAAATGGAATGCTCATGCTGCATACTATCGGACGTAACACCTCTGCGCTTACATGCGATCCTTGGATTGATAAGTATATTTTTCCAGGAGGACATCTTCCATCCATCACACAAATCGGAGCCTCGATAGAGGGGTTATTTATTATGGAAGATTGGCACAATTTTAGTGTTGACTATGACAAAACCCTCATGGCCTGGTTTGATAACTTTAATACAAATTGGGAGCAGATGAAAGAATCTTATTCTCCCACTTTTTATCGCATGTGGAAGTTTTATCTACTTTCTTGCGCAGGAGCTTTTCGCGCGCGCCAGATTCAGCTATGGCAAGTCGTTCTTTCAAAGGATGGCGTGCTCGGTGGCTACACGTCCGTCAGATAAAACCGCTCAGCAAAATCTAGACAAATCTACACAATCGCATAGATAAATCAGACACGTCAATAGAGCAGTCGTATTGACGATTCGCGT
>DAHVFY010000140.1 GCA_027316765.1 Parachlamydiales bacterium
GAAATTTTTTCATTGCTGTATTGATTGAAAATAGTTGAGTCTAAAACGATAAGCAGTTGAAAAGGCATTTTACTAGCTAAATATTAGAATCATTATAACCTGAAGGGCTCAAAATTGCAACAGTCCAGCATTATCACAGCAGGGCACAGGAAATTAAAACAGATTTTTTAAAATTTTATCCCTGTAAGCTGGATTGAAGCTGGCTGCATATTGCCTAGTGGCGATTCCTCCCTTAATGGATGTTTCCTTTGAAACAGCATTCAATGCTATTTTTCGTACTACAGCTAAATTGCGAGCTCCTATCCTATTTCGATATCGTGAATCGTCCTGTCTAAAAACAATATCTAATCTCCCATGCAAGTTGTTTTCTACCCCCCAGTGCTTTCTTGCAACGCATGCCACTAACTCAGCATCTGGTTCTAGGCTTCCAATATAGTATGTCGTTTCACTCTCTTCCTCATTACCAATTCTTCGTATCCGGCAAATACGAGCTATGATATTTAGTCCTTTCCACTCGCTTTTTGATGGTAAATCCTTTGCTGACATAACCATACAACTTCTTATTTCAATTCTTCCATGACCCTTTTCTATGCTTTCCCAAAAAGAACCCCCACAAGCGCTTGGTCCTTCTTTTAGCAATTTTTGAAGACGAGGATTATCACGGTGTTCCTTTGCTTTTGATATCGCTCTCTTCCAATGCTCTTCTGCCTTAGCTCTGTCAATATCCAATTGATTGAAGGCTGAGGTAATTTCCTCAAGAAGAGTTTCGTGATTGCCTTTAACGGGTAGTAGATAATCAGCCTCACAATCAATTGCTTTGGCAACAGTTCTCTTTTGTGTATTCAATGCATCAGCCGTGATGATTGTGTTTTTAAGGTCTAAACTTTCCATCAACTCAGGCATGGCGGTAATTTCATTCGATTTATCATCGACTTTTATCTGACCTATACAAATACGGTTATCAGCGCTCCAGGCGTTAAGCAAATGAATTCCACCGAGATTTAAGTTTTTCTCTGCAGTCCTGCGTTCAGTTTGTCCATCAAAACAGACCACTTCTCCTGGAATCTTTTCGCGTATTAATGTAGCTATGTCTCGAAGAGCTTGCTCCATAGCCTCTGGCTTAATAGAATTAAATATATTTTTGAAAGTGCGTTCGCAGGGTATTCCTCCAGACATATTAACGTAGCCTGACAACCAATCGGCCATTCCTTGAGATGCTACGACTATCTGAGGCCAGTCTTTAGCTCCGCAAATTGTTGCTACAATGACATTGTTGCTACAATGACCATGAATAATACACTTGTCAGAGAATATCGAAAAAATTGTGAGGGCTTTCGAGGATCTTCGATACTCTCCAAAATGTAAATAATTGGATGCTGCGCATTGGGATGGAAAAATTCTTTTTTTTTGATATGGGCCGGTATTTCGCCCTTTTTAGCTGCCATGTAGTCCTCCTGAGGTTCATGGCGTCTACTTTATGATATTCTTCAAGTTAAATCAAAATTTTCTTTTAATTTCCTGTGCCCTGCAGTCAAGTGCGTAAAATTTGCGTAAATTGACAGAGTTTTGACTCTTCATTATCTTTTTCTACCACTT
>DAHVFY010000141.1 GCA_027316765.1 Parachlamydiales bacterium
AGACATGTCGGGAACAAGGACACGAAGTGCTTTGTTTCCAACATGTCTATTTTGGGCTCTGTAATCTCAATTTTATGGACTCATGAGGGTTTTAGAAGAACTCTATTAAAAAAATTTGATAGACCCTATTGCTTTCCTCACCACACCTATCAAATCTTTTTATTGCTCCCATTCTACACATTTGAGTCAAATATTATTAACCAATTAAAATTTATCTGTTATTTGACTTTTATTACTTTTATAGTTATAATTCTTTATAAAAATTCGGAGGTTTTATGAGCGTATATATGTCTGGTGGTAGCTATTCAATAGATGTCAGCAGTAAAGCAGCTATTCTTTCAAAAATTGATGGCGCAATGTGGCATCCCACAGTCAACTTTGTAAAAGAACATTCGATTGCAGGTCGTTTTTTAGTCATTCCCGTTACCCTTGAGACCTTTGCAACGGAGTTATTAGACTTTCCTGTAACATCTCTATTTTCTGCTTTAACTGCATTTAAGATCATTCTAGGCTCTTCAGAGCCCGATCCTCATTTAGGAAAAACCCTAAGCGCCATCGCGTGCGCCGGCAGCGCAGCGCTTTATGCAATTGCCACGATTTTTTCTCCTATTTACGCTTTGGTTAAGGCGGCAGCTATTTTTGTAAAATTTATTCAAGATCCTCTAGAGGTATCACAAAGAGAGGCCTTCAAAAGCGATATGAGAACTTATCCCAACAAGTGGAGTATATCCACAAGAACAAAACAGATAACATTTAAATTTCCTGATGGCTCTTCGCAACGTTACCTGTTTCCTAACACTAAATCTGGACCTACCATTATTATGCTTTAAAAATTACTTTAAAATAACTATACAATCTCTAACCCGGCGCCTTAAAAACGCCGGGTTTTTCTTTTTAACCCCGAATTGTGACCTATTTGCAGCAACCCACTTTTTTAACAAACAGCTACAAGTTGAATTTCGGGGTTTAAAATAAACTGAACTTTGTTAAACTTTTTTCTTAAAACTCAAGGTGTAGCCATGAGCATTCAATGGTCAGAAGTTGTCTTACCTCTAGAAATCACGCATCAAATTTTCTCATATTTACCTCTAGCTGACCTCTTAACTTTCAGTACCGCTTCTAAAACAACAAAAGAACTGGTAGAAAACTATCTCAAACAACAAATCGACTGGGAAAAACTAACAATGACGCATCCTCCGGGTGCCCTTATTCCTCTGCAAAGGTACAGCACGCTCATAAAAACCCATGAAGAAAAAGGGGGCTCTTATAAAGATGCATTCAAGACGCTTGTCAAAATCATCTGTTATTTGGAATACCGCTCTTTACCGAGCAGTTTTTGCCAAACAAAGCCAAGCGATTATCTTGCAACCTTTCAACAGATTAAAATAAATATAGACATCGGTCTTAAAGCCTTTTCAAAATATTTACCTCTA
>DAHVFY010000142.1 GCA_027316765.1 Parachlamydiales bacterium
TGCTCTTATTTAAGATGCCTATTAAACTTTTTGGAATACCTTTCAGAGAGTGTCTCTGAAGCATGAGGGTGTACAATACTTAGACGCTTTTCCCTGCCTTTGAGTCTCTCCAGAGGCATATTGTGTGGGAGTCATTCCCAAATATGCACCTACTGAACGAGACTTTTGAAAACGGGTTGCATCAAAAATTCATAATGTTACCAGCAGTTGAAGACTTGGCGTGGTGGGGGAAATTCTTCTCGTGCTTTTTTCATCCACTGATTCTATGCAGTGATGAATTAGGTTAAACGGCTAATTGAAGTTGCTTGGTATCTACTGAGAACGGGGGATATTTTTCATCTTTCGCTTCCGCTAGCATCTTAGGTTTTATTTCTTTGTAGAGATTTAGAATTTCATTGTCATTCAAGCGTTCGAAAAGAAACATTCGGATATAAGTTTCTTGAATAGGGCTGACTTTTGCTTGTTCTTTTTCCCATTTTACAACAGTCGCATGAGACACTCCAAGGCTTGCTCCGAGTTCTGTTGTGGACAATTCCAAGAACTTTCTCATAAATCGCATTTCTTTACCTGTTAATGGATAAGGCTTGTGAATAAGTCCTTTAAACACAAATTTCTGAAGTTGATTCATATCGATGTCGATTATCCATTCTCCAAAGACTTTTTTCATCGGAGTGTCGATAAGTTCAAGCGGGAACCCCAAGCCTTCGTATATAAATGTTTCTTTTTTTCTTTCCATAACTACAACCCAATTACTGTCACCATCATCAATTCTTTTGAAAATATGATGATCACTCTTGCTTTTATTAAATCTTCTGTTTCTCCTGCTAATAGCATACTTCCAGTTTTGATGTTTGTTATCAAATAAAGTTTTCGCTTTTTCATGACGTCCGGTTTTTAAAACATGCAGCGTGTCTTGCAGATCGATCCCATCTTGGGCTTGCTCTTCTGCTGCGTGTTTAGATAACCTGTATTTGCCGCTTTTGATGTGCTCCAATATCTTATTTCTGAGTTGGACATCATCTAAAAATCCATCGGATCTCATTTTTCGTAGACTGTTTGTGCGTTTCTGTCAACAAAACCATTGTAACATGTTCACATATTTATCGTGCATGCATTTATTTATATATCTGTAGATAAGGGAGTTAGGTTTTTTTAAAAGTTAATCTTTTTGTAATAAATGAGAGGCGAGCATAAGTATGAATCGTTTTGCTTGGGGCGCCTTTCAAGTGAAAGGGGGTGTAAGTACCGTAATTTCAACGGGGTTGGCAACTGCTGACTAAAATGTAGATATTTCTGTACAAATCTACACATTTTGTGTAGATTTTGTTGTTATGAA
>DAHVFY010000143.1 GCA_027316765.1 Parachlamydiales bacterium
CCACTTTGCTGAGCGCAAAGCTTCGCAATCTCAATTAAATCTGCTTGATCTTGAATCCCAAACTTCTGAATATTCCTTGCCGTCCCGCACCCATCTTGTTGAGCGCACAGCTTTGCAATGTCAATTAAAACTGCTTGATTTTGAATCTCAAAGTTCTGAATATTCAATGCCGTCTCGCCCCCATTTTGCTGAGCGCAAAGTTTTGCAATGTCAATTAGAGCTGTTTGATCTCGGATCCCAAAATTTTTAATATACTTTGTCGTCCCCCACCCATCTTGCTGAGCGCAAAGCTTCGCAATGTCGATTAAAACTGCTTGATCTTGAATCCCAAACTTGTGAATATTCCTTGCCGTCCCGCACCCATTTTGCTGAGCGCACAGCTTTGCAATCTCAATTAAATCTGCTTGATTTTGAATCTCAAAGTTGGAAATACTCCTTGCCGTCTCGCCCCCATTTTGCTGAGTGCAAAGTTTTGCAATATCAATTAAAGCTCTTTGATCTTGAATCTTAAAGTTGGAAATATTCCTTGCCGTCTCGCCCCCATTTTGCTGAGCGCAAAGTTTTGCAATGTCAATTAAAGCTGTTTGATCTTGAATCCCAAACTTCCAAATATACGCTGCCGTCCCCCACCCATCTTGTTGAGCGCACAGCTTCGCAATGTCAATTAAATCTACTTGATCTTGAATCTTAAAGTTCTGAATATTCTCTGTCGTCCCGCCTCCACTTTGCTGAGCGCACAGCTTCGCAATGTCGATTAAATCTGTTTGATCTCGAATCCCAAATTTTTGAATATTCCTTGCCGTCCAGCACCCATCTTTCTGAGCACACAGCTTCGCAATGTCAATTAAAGCTGTTTGATCTTGAATCCCACACTCCTCAATAAACTTTATCACCAATTCTACATTTGTGTTTGCCACCACTTTTAAAATTATAAAAAGCTCTTGCTGATTTAAAAACTTACTTAGATGCCTTAAGTTGTTTTCTTTAAGCCAAGCGATCAGTTTTTTTTCGCGAGCAATTTTGCTAAAATCTCGATTCATGCCAGGATTATCTATTGTGGTCTTGAGCAATTCTAAAGGATTTTCTAAGTGTGGATAGCAGACACTAAGATACCCCTTCTGAAAAGGTGATAAAGATCTGAAAATTTCTAAGGCAATGTTATGTACAATATGTGCGACGTCTCTATGTTGACCTTTTAGGCTTAGATCAACAAC
>DAHVFY010000144.1 GCA_027316765.1 Parachlamydiales bacterium
GAGAATATTCAGAACTTTAAGATTCAAGATCAAGTAGATTTAATTGACATTGCGAAGCTGTGCGCTCAACAAGATGGTGCCAGAACGGCAAGGAATATTGATAATTTTGGGATTCAAGATGATAGACAACTAACAAAAATTTTGGCCATATGTGTTACACAATCTCCCCTTGCTTTAGCAAGCATCAAAGGCTTTGATAGTATCAGCGAAAATATTGCAAAAGAGAATCCAGAACAATTATTACAAGAATTAAAAAGACTCGCTCTTTCTTATTTTAGCAAAGAATCTGCTTTTTTAATGCTCATTCATCAAGCCATGAAAATCGAAAATTCTCATGTTCAGCTGCAACAAGGCATTTGGCTTGCACATTTATTATTTGTTATCGCGCTTTTCTTCGAAGACAATGATAGAGATGCACTTATCAACTCTCTTTTAATTCAATCTTTTGGCAAATTAACCAACCCAAAAGTGCGCAGAGATCTCACTGGAGAGCTGGCAATGTTTAGTTTTGATGGAGGAACTATTGACTCGATACAGAGCATAGGAAAGCCTCAAGTAAAAGCTAAAAATCAGCAAAACGCCTCACCTGAGAGATGTGCTTTGAAATTTATCCTGCAGCAACTGCAGGCATCAGAGATTCCTAAAAAGGTGACCGAAGAAATTGAAAAGCAATTCGCTCCATGTTTTTCAAAACATAATATGTACACTCTAATAGAAACACTTTATCGCCTTCATACTTCACACCGCCTTACCTCGTTAGATAAAAAAATCATTCTTGAAATGCTACTTCAAGATAAAGGCGATAGCACAGAAGAGAGGAAAAACAAGATTTATTTCTTATCTGTGATTTTGCTTTTACAAGGAGAAAACGAGCTCATAAAAGAGGGGTGTATTGTCTCCTGCAGCGAGCATCTGATAGAAAAAACCCTTCTTTTAAAGGGTGCAACTATAAATATTGCAAAACTCTATGAGTATTTTCATTCGGAAAGAAATCCCAATGCTTTTTTCACTTACACAGCAAAGCTTAGCTCTTTAAA
>DAHVFY010000145.1 GCA_027316765.1 Parachlamydiales bacterium
GTGCTTTCTTAACAGATTTCTTATCATCACACTACTCTCACTCGAGATCTTTTTTTGGATGCCTGGGATCGAACATACATCTTATTTCTACTTCAGGTTATTTGCAGCCGCTCTAGGGCTCATCAATGCATCCATTCGCCCCCTTCTACTAATATCGTCTATTAAAATAACTTTATTAAACTTAGCCATCATAGCTTTGGTATTAAATAGTGCTGCTTTTTTCATCATGGGTAGATTCAATTTTGGTATACATATCGCAATATTCTCTGGAGGAATCTCTGCCTTTTTTATTCTCTGGTTTGCAAGCTGTATCACGAATCGCTGGATTTATCTTGAAACTGACAAATTTTAACTTTAAAGCCCGAATTGTGACCTATTTACGGCAACATCGTATAACCCATGCTCTACGCAATACGAATCACCGCATTTTTCTGTATCTTATAGCTTCCCCCTGGACAAATTCCCCTGTTTGCATCTGAATATTCATAACTAATTCCACTTTCATCAGAAATCAAATCTTTGTCATAAGATTCTTCTTTTAGGGCGGATGAATCTTTAAGAGTTGCAAGAGGCACACCGAGCTCGTTTGCTTTTAGCTGTGCCATTTTGACAAGCTCTAGAACGCATTGTTCCTCATAGCGTTTTTGCGTGTAAATTCTTTCCAAGAAAAGAACCGGGTTTCCATCCTGGTCTAACAATAGACTCAATTTGGCTCGAGCGATTATTTGTCCTTTGCTATTTTTGATTAAAACAAGGCGATTTTTTCCGTTAAGGATATATCCTAAAAGGCCTTTGTTTAACTGCGGTATCTCATTTACATTTTGGCAGCTGCCGATTACCTCTGTTCCACAAAGCAAAAGATCGAGGTAGTCCTCAGAATCAACAACTATTACCCTTTCCGATGATGCTCTTAGCGTTCTTTTTAAAACTTGAATCTGCTCTTCGACATCCCTTTGAAACCGGCAATTAAGG
>DAHVFY010000146.1 GCA_027316765.1 Parachlamydiales bacterium
GCAATTTGGTTCTTTTTCATTTCAATCCGCTGAGAGTGTAGTTGACGGATCGAGTCTATTTTCCCTTCGAGCCTGACTCGGGTTGCATTGAACTGCCGCGCTGTAATATGAAAGGATGTGAGATAAGAGGATTTGAGATCTCCTGAAATTTTACCCGTAGCTATTTCTTTGAATAAAGAGTGCTCAACATGAGCCATGAGGTTCGCATAGGCGACTAAAGGAGCATCGAGCTCGTCTTTTATACGGGTTTGATAAGTACGAGAAGAATTGTCAGACATTTTCTGCCGCCTGTTTTAGAGCCTGCAGAAGTTTTTGATTTTTTCTTGACTGGGCTCCATAGAGCCTTGCAGAAAGGACTGTAATAATTTCTAAGACATCCTGCACGAGATCATCTTCAAAACGTGTTTCTTCAGATTTGTTCATGATAATAACTTCGATGCCAAACTGTTCGCAAAGGGAAAAAATAAGTTCTGATCCAAATCGCAAAAGGCGATCTTTGTGAGTAAGAACTAAGCGGTCAACCTTCTCAGAACAAATATTTTGAAGCAACTTCTTTAGCCCCTTTTTTTGAAAATTGAGACCTGAACCGAGATCTTGAACAATCTCGTAAATCCATCCATTAGCTGTGCAGAAATTCTCTATTACTTGAGCCTGCCTAATCAGATCTTCTTTTTGATCGTGACTAGAAACCCTTGCATAACCCAAAGTCAGCTTCTTTGAATCTAGTTTTTTTTGAAAACCTTTTGAGAAACTGGAAAGGTCAAAACGGCGATGACCTTTTGGAGTTCGTTCGACAAGAATTTTGCCCGACTTTTCCCACCTACGAAGAGTTTCCCTTGAAACCCCGAAATGCTTCGCTGCTGTTCCGATATTTACTTTCATAACAACAAAATCTACACAAAATGTGTAGATTTGTCCATAAATATCTACATTTTAGTCAGC
>DAHVFY010000147.1:0-202 GCA_027316765.1 Parachlamydiales bacterium
AATGATGGCAATTAATAGCAAGGGTTGCGCTCGTTGCGGGACTTAACCCAACATCTCACGACACGAGCTGACGACAGCCATGCAGCACCTGTGTTACGGTTCCCTTTCAGGCACATCCACCTCTCAGCAGACTTCCGTACATGTCAAGGGTAGGTAAGGTTTTTCGCGTTGCATCGAATTAATCCACATCATCCACCGCTTG
>DAHVFY010000147.1:210-919 GCA_027316765.1 Parachlamydiales bacterium
CCCGTCAATTCCTTTGAGTTTTAATCTTGCGACCGTACTCCCCAGGCGGTCAACTTCTCGCGTTAGCTTCGTTACTGAACAATCAAGTTGCCCAACAACCAGTTGACATCGTTTAGGGCGTGGACTACCAGGGTATCTAATCCTGTTTGCTCCCCACGCTTTCGTGCATGAGCGTCAGTGTTAGCCCAGGGGGCTGCCTTCGCCATCGGTATTCCTCCACATCTCTACGCATTTCACTGCTACACGTGGAATTCTACCCCCCTCTGCTACACTCTAGTCTGACAGTCACAAATGCAGTTCCCAGGTTGAGCCCGGGGATTTCACATCTGTCTTATCAAACCGCCTGCGCACGCTTTACGCCCAGTAATTCCGATTAACGCTCGCACCCTACGTATTACCGCGGCTGCTGGCACGTAGTTAGCCGGTGCTTCTTCTTCCGGTACCGTCATCCACACTCCGTATTAAAAAGTGCGATTTCTTTCCGGCTGAAAGAGCTTTACAACCCGAAGGCCTTCTTCACTCACGCGGTATGGCTGGATCAGGCTTGCGCCCATTGTCCAAAATTCCCCACTGCTGCCTCCCGTAGGAGTCTGGACCGTGTCTCAGTTCCAGTGTGGCGGGTCGTCCTCTCAGACCCGCTACGGATCGTCGCCATGGTGAGCCTTTACCTCACCATCTAGCTAATCCGATATCGGCCACTCCGAAAGCG
>DAHVFY010000148.1 GCA_027316765.1 Parachlamydiales bacterium
CGCAAAGCTTTGCAATCTCAATTAAAGTTGCTTGATCTTGAATCTCAAAGTTGTAAATATACATTGCCGCCCCGCCCCCATCTTGCTGAACGCAAAGCTTCGCAATATCAACTACAACTGCTTGATCTTGAATCTCAAAGTTGGAAATATTCCTTGCCGTCCCGCCTCCACTTTGCTTAGCGCAAAGCTTTGCAATGTCAATTAAAGCTGTTTGATCTTGAATCTTAAAGTTCTGAATATTCTTTGCCGTCCCGCACCCATCTTGCTGAGCGCAAAGTTTTGCAATGTCAATTAAAACTGCTTGATTTTGAATCTCAAAGTTCTGAATATGCTCTGCTGTCCCGCCTCCACTTTGCTGAGCGCAAAGCTTTGCAATGTCAATTAAATCTGCTTGATCTTGAATCTTAAGGTGCTGAATATTCTTTGCCGTCCTGTTCGGATCTCGCTGAGCGCAAAGTTTTGCAATGTCAATTAAAGCTGTTTGATCTTGAATTCCAAACTTCTGAATATGATCTGCCGTCTTCCATCCACTGTGCTGAGCGCAAAGCTTCGCAATGTCGATTAAATCTGCTTGATCTTGAATCCCACGCTCTTCAATAAACTTTACCACTAATTCTACATCTGTGTTTGCCACCACTTTTAAAATTATAAAAAGCTCTTGCTGATTTAAAAACTTACTTAGATGCCTTAAGTTGTTTTTTTCAAGCCAAGCGATCAGTTTTTTTCCGAGAGCAATTTCGCTAAAATCTCGATCCATGTCAGGATTATCTATTGTGGTCTTGAGCAATTCTAAAGGATTTTCTAAGTGTGGATAGCAGACACTAAGATACCCCTTC
>DAHVFY010000149.1 GCA_027316765.1 Parachlamydiales bacterium
CGAAAGGAGGGGCAATACCGAATATTGTCCGGAGCCATGAAGGGTTCCGGGGAAAGGGAGGCCTCTGACACAAGCTTTCGCCTTAAGATGAGCCCATGGCCCATCAGCTAGTTGGTAGGGTAAAGGCCTACCAAGGCTACGACGGGTCGCTGGTCTGAGAGGACGACCAGCCACACTGGCACTGAGATACGGGCCAGACTCCTACGGGAGGCAGCAGTGAGGAATATTGCGCAATGGGGGAAACCCTGACGCAGCAACGCCGCGTGTGGGAAGAAGGCCTTCGGGTCGTAAACCACTTTTACTCGGGACGAAAAAGGGATATCAAACAAATATCCCCGATGACGGTACCGTGAGAATAAGCCACGGCTAACTCTGTGCCAGCAGCCGCGGTAAGACAGAGGTGGCAAGCGTTGTTCGGAATTACTGGGCGTAAAGAGTCTGTAGGTGGTTTGTCAAGTCTTTGGTGAAAGGCCGTAGCTTAACTATGGGAATGCCAAAGAGACTGGCAGGCTGGAGGCTGGGAGAGGGAAGCGGAATTTCTGGTGTAGCGGTGAAATGCGTAGATATCAGAAGGAAGGCCGGTGGCGAAGGCGGCTTCCTGGAACAGTCCTGACACTGAGAGACGAAAGCGTGGGGAGCAAACAGGATTAGATACCCTGGTAGTCCACGCCCTAAACGATGGGTACTAAGTGTGGAGGGGTTAAACCCTCCGTGCCGCAGCAAACGCAGTAAGTACCCCGCCTGGGGAGTACGGCCGCAAGGTTGAAACTCAAAGGAATTGACGGGGGCCCGCACAAGCAGTG
>DAHVFY010000014.1 GCA_027316765.1 Parachlamydiales bacterium
CATTAACTTCAATAAAAAAATCAAAACTCATTCCACATGTGTAGCGCTATAGGGAAAATAGGTCACAATTCGGGGTTCAACTGGAAACACTATGTCTAAGAATGTCCACCTGCTTAGATAGCTCTTCTATTTTTTTAGGTAGATCAAGCTTGTTTTTGATGCATACATCTGTGACGACATCAATCCACTGACCTTCTTGAAGACTTAAAAAAGCAACCCCCTTCAATACTTGAGTCGCCTTTTCATCCTCAGAAAGCAAGTCTTCACATACCGCAAAACAACCAAACTGCAAATCTTTGGCTTCCCTAATACATGTCAAACGCGGCTCATCCCAGCTAAGGTCTGCATAGGGCAATTCAATTAAAAATTGTTTAGGATCAAACTCCAATTGTTCCTGATAAAAATTCAGTAACTTTTCGAGATCGGCTATCTCTTCCTTCTTTTTTTCGATCACTTTTTCTATCCGAGGAAGGCCCAAAGATTGAGTAAAAACCTGTAACTCGTTCTGAATCTGAAGATCAATCTGATAAAAACAGCTCCCATCATTCACACCGGAAAGCGGTCGATTGGCAAGTTCCACCTTCTTCAAAATTCCATACGTTCTTTCTTCCGCAGAAAGATTATCATAATTCACCATCAGCTCAAAAGTTTTACCCGGCTGAGCCGTCCGAACTCTCTTCTCACCGCCTCCTACACCATAAATCAGAAGAGGTCTTGATATCGAAAATTCACGCAACGCACCCATTTCACTTGACATAACGCCTCCTTAAATTTAAAAAAAATATGAAGAACAGAAGACAGCCTAGCAAAGATTTTAATTTCCTTACAACCCCGAATTGTGACCTATTTTTCCCTATTTGGTGGAGTTTTTTTGGATTGTTAAAAAAGCGGGTTGCCGCAAATAGGTCACAATTCGGGGTACAACTTTTCATTGCTATGCCCAAAGTCTGAAAGTTGGTATAGACTATTAAATGGACAATCATTAAATTAGCTGCGAGGGGAGCTATTGTCAATGAAACTACACAAGGTTATGTTTAAAAAATTATTCGTTTTCTGTCTTTTGCTAGGCCTTACCGGCTGCGAAACCAATATGAACATTGTGAATGAAGTCGAAGAGCGTGAAGCCAACGAAATCATCGTCTTTCTTGCAAGCAAAGGTATACCAGCTGATAAAGTCCCTTCACCAACCAGTTCCAGTGCCGGAGGCGGTCAAGTCACAGCACAGTTGTGGAGCATTGCCGTTCCACCGGCACGCACAACGGAAGCGATGGCAATTCTCAATCAAAACGGCCTACCAAGACTCAAAGGAGTTAATCTTCTCGATCTGTTCGCCAAACAAGGTCTTATGTCCTCCGAAAAAGAGGAATCCATTCGTTATCAAGCAGGCCTTGCTTCACAACTGACAAACACCATCCGCAAAATCGATGGAGTCATCGACGCCAACGTAGAGCTTTCCTTTCCGGAACAACAGACCCTTCCAGGCGCCCCGGGGACGCAACAGCAAAAAGTAACAGCTTCTGTATATGTGAAGCATCAAGGAATTCTTGATGACCCCAATAGCCATCTTGTTACAAAAATTAAACGTCTTGTTTCAGGTAGCGTTACAGGTCTTGATATCAATGATGTGACCGTTATTTCCGATAGATCTCGCTATACAGATATCTCAATGGCTCAAGTGATGGACGAACTCACACCCAAATCAAAAGAATATGTCAGCATTTGGTCGATTGTCATCAATAAAGCTTCTTTAGGAACATTTCGTCTTATTTTCTTTACGCTCCTAATTCTATCCATCTTTTTTGCCGTGCTAGCCGGCTGGCTCATTTGGAAATTTTATCCCATTGTGCGAAAAGAAGGCGGCTTTAAAGTGTTACTAAATCCTCTTCCCATAAAACCTGCAGAATCTAACCCTTCGGAGAATGAAGAAAACGCCCCTTTTTCTAATGAGGACAACCCTTAATCTATGAGTCGCATGCAAAAAACAAGTTGGGTCGTATGCCAAGCTCTTTTACTCAAATGTTCTTCTGAAAAAAGGAAAGCTCTTTTTAATCTCTTGCCTCCTTCTAAGCAAAAAGAGATCCAGGAAGTCGCCCCTTCCCACAAAGATCCTCTTCAGCTCCAAGACACTCTTGAAGAAGAACTCGCTCTTGTCCATCCCAGCTGGCTTGCTCCTTTTTTAAGATCTCTTGCAGAATCAGATGTTCGCCTATTTCTTTCTGCATTAAAACAGAGCCATGCGCACGAGCTTCAAAAGAGTTTACTCTTTACAAACCATCTTTTGCCGCTAACTCCTTCTGCAAAATTTTTTTTACAAAAAACCTTATGGAACAAGCTAGGCGCCTCAAATGAACGCCCTTTAACTTGGCTGCCTCAGTCCCCTTTAAACGTGCTTTTAACTATAGATTTTCACTGTCTCACTGCGCTCATTTTTCTATTAGGACTTCATGATTTAGCTCACGAAATGCGTCAAATCATCGAAACCGCAAAGCTTAAAAAAATCCAAGCCGCTTTAAGCCCAAAAGAGCTTGCCTTTTTAAAAACCCTCATGCAAAAAAAAGAATCCGTTGTTTTTAAAAAGCTCTCTTTGTCTCAATGGTCAGGCGACAGAGAAACTCTTAGAAAAACTCTGCAACGACGAGGAATTAACAGACTTGCAAAAGCAGCTTATGGATATGACGAAAGCTTATTTTGGTATTTGACCCATCGTCTGGAAATAGAAACAGCAAAACAATTGATGAAACTCTCTACCGTCTTAGATTTACCTCGCGCCCAAGAGGCTCTTATCACTCAAGTGGAAGAGGCACTTGCTTATTCTCAAACACACAGTTTAAGGTAAAATAGCATGAAGTTCTTTTCGCTCATCTATCAAGGAGAATTGCACACATCAGAGGATGAGAAGGTAATTCCCCAAAAAGAATTTAGCATTCTTGTCAATGCAACAGAAGTTTTAGAAAAAGCGCGTGAAGATGCCGTTCGCTTGAAAAAAGAAACTGAAGAAGAATGTGAAAAACTAAAAGAGGAAGCACAAAAAAAAGGCTTTGATGAAGGATTAGCAACATTTAACGACCATATTCTCAATTTCGAGAAAAAAATAAAAAAACTGCACCACGAAACCTATCTTCAAATTCTACCTCTTGCTTTAAAAGCCGCAAAAAAAATTGTGAGCAAAGAACTCGAAACCCACCCCGATACAATTGTAGACATCGTTCTTGACACACTAAAACCTGTAACACAAGCTCAAAAGGTCACAATCTACGTAAACAAGGCAGACAAAGAGCTCCTTGAGACAGAAAAACCGCGCATTAAAGATATCTTCGAACAGATTAAAATCCTCTCCATTCAAGAAAGAGGAGATATTTCTCCAGGAGGATGCATTATCGAAACGGAAGCTGGAATTATTAATGCCACAATCGAAAATCAGTGGCGCGCTCTTGAATCCGCTTTTGAACGCTATAAGAAATAACGGTAATCTTCATGAAAAAACATATTCTCTTCGTCTTTGCTTTGCTCCTCATTTTAGGAGGAACTCTTATGGCTGCTCAGTCGCCAACTGTACCTGCCGGTCCAACACCGGAACAAATACAGGCCATGGAGCAAGCGCAACGCGTCAACGAGACAACGATTACCCCCTCTGTTACAACAGAATTAACCGTACTGGCAGGACTTGCTATCCTCCCATTTGCCATCATGATGCTGACCTCATACATCAAAATGGTCATCGTCCTTTCTTTACTTCGCAATGCTCTCGGCGTGCAAAACTCCCCTCCCAACCAGATCTTAAACGGTATTGCGCTACTCATGTCCATCTACGTCATGTATCCAACCTGCCTTGCAATGTATAACGCTGCAGGCGACTACGTCAAAACATCGGTTCCCGAGCATCTTATCTCAGGGCCCACCGCCACCTATATGATTAATGTTGCAAACAAAGCAAAAGAACCGATGCGAGATTTTCTACAAAGAAATACTCTTGGGAAACATATCCAAAGTTTTTATCAGTTAGCATATAAATCCTTTCCCGAAGATTTCAGAAAATCACTAAAACCCAATGACTTTATTGTTCTGATTCCCTCTTTTATTACGACGCAGCTAAAAGCTGCCTTTGAAATTGGCGTGCTGATCTATTTACCATTTTTTGTCATCGACCTTGTCGTGTCTAATATCCTACTCGCAATGGGGATGATGATGCTCTCCCCTTTGACCATTTCATTACCACTTAAGCTTCTTCTTATCGTCATGGTTGACGGTTGGACGCTCATTATTCAAGGTCTTGTTTTATCATTTCGCTAAGGAGGCAAGATGTTTTCTGCAGAAATCTACCAACTCGCTTACCAATCTTTACTTCTTATTCTTATTGTATCAGGCCCTCCTATCATCATCAGCACAATTCTTGGTCTATTTGTCGCGGTCTTTCAAGCCGCCACACAAATTCAAGAGCAAACCCTCTCATTTATGATAAAACTCTTTGCCGTTATTATTACACTTTTTATCATCGGAGGGTGGCTATGCGCCCAAATTTTACAATTTGCAAATAATATTTTTGTCAACTTTCCGAAATGGGCCTCATAAATGGCGGCTCTTCCTAATACAGATGATTACTACTCCTTTTTTGTGAGCCTGCCGCAACTTTCTTTTTCCTCTTTAATTACAGTTTTTTTTCTATCTCTAATTCGCATTGTTCCCATTGTTGCCCTCGTTTCATTTTTAGGCTCTAGGCTGCCTGGCGCTGTTAAAATGGGCCTTGCCGTTTCTCTTTCCATGATCATGCTGCCTCACATTATCTTGACGTTAACGCATCCACTAGATTTTAACCTTGCATTCATCGGCTATTCGCTGAAAGAGGCTTTTGTTGGCATGATCATTGGTATGTTAGCGTCTATACCTTTTTACGTAGCAGAAGCCTCAGGGATTCTAATTGATTATGTGCGGGGTTCTTCAGCTTTACAAGTTCAAGACCCCCTCTTACAAACGCAGACCTCTCCAATAGGAGTTCTTCTCAATTACCTTTCCGTTGTCATCTTTTTTAGTATCGGCGGCCCCTTTTATTTCTTAAATAGCGTCATGGAATCTTACTCTCTCATCCCAATTGACAGTTTTATTCCTCCTGTATTTTTTTCTCTTGCGCAGCCATTTTGGAAAACAATGCTTGGACTTGTTAACCATTTTGTCGCAATTTCAATCCAAATAGCAGCGCCAGCTCTTGTTGCCGTTTTAATGGCCGAGATGTTTTTAGGCATCGCAAATCGACTCGCACCACAAGTTCAAATCGCCTTTTTAGGCATGGCCTTCAAATCACTTTTAGCCCTTGCACTACTCTGGATGGGCTGGTTTTTCATTCTCGAACAAATCGGAAAACTATCTCTACAATGGTTCCAAAAGATTGATTTCCTCTTACACACAATGAAAATTTGAAAATTCATTGACGTAAAATCCTAATAAAAAATAGAGTGGGGATATAAAACGACTCTGCAACAGTGGCAGATGTCAGCAACTAAGTGATGACTCGATCCAAACCCAGGGGGATCTTTATGGATTTGAATTTGAAGAAAATGTGGCCTGCGCTGGCTGCATCTCTTGTTGCATTTACAACAGTTGTAAATGCAGACTACAACTCTCAGCAAAAATCGATGACCGATCAAAGTGGCAACCAGCCTAAAATGCAAAACAACCAGACGATGGTGACAAATGGCAAAGGCCCAGACATGATGATCACTCCGAACGCATACCATACCAACACAGTGTTCTTCTCAGGCGAAGCACTTTTCTGGTGGGCACGCGAAGGTGGCCTCGAATTTGGTATTAAAGACCCAGCTTACGACTCAACCTATAACGTTATTAACGAAGGTCAAATGCTACAACCTTGCCCAGGATGGAACGCAGGTTTCCGTATTGGTCTTGGCTATGTGTTTGATCGCGATGGTTGGGATCTTGATTTATGGTGGACAAACTATAACAACGGTCAAGGCGACTGCGATGATGATTGCAGTGAGCTTTGCTCAACAGTAAGTCCTATTATCACAATGTGGTCAGATCTACCGCCAACTACTGACGATAATATAAGAGCTGCAGATTACAGAACAAAGTGGAAAGTCGACCTAAACATCGTTGATCTCGAGTTAGGCCGTGGATTTATGACTTCCAAGTGGCTTGAACTCCGTCCTTTTGTCGGCGTTAGAGGTTCATGGATCATCGACAGATACAAAATCAACTACAGCACTTTGAGTGGTGTAGAGACAGGTGCGATACCAGTACCAGGAAGTCCAACTGCAGTAACTGAAGATGAAATCAGCATGAGAAACAAATGGTGGGGCGTAGGTCCTAGAGCCGGTTTGAACTCACGTTGGGGCATGGGCTGGGGCTTTAGCTTCTACGGCAATGCAGCATTATCTTTGCTCTATGGCAAGTTCAAACTATCACACTCTGAGACGCTTGAAGGAACAACAAGCACATCAACATTTGAAGATGTAAATGAGCTGAACTACATCGACAGATGGGAAACTGGCAGAGCTGTTGCTGACATCGTTCTTGGTTTAGAGTGGGTACATGATTTCAAAGGAAATTGGGGCCTTGGCTTTAATTTCGGTTGGGAACAACACCTCTTCTTCAGTGCGAATCAGTTCTGGAAAATTGCTCGTACAAGCAGCGAAAATATCCAAGTGTTCAGCCATGAGCGTGGAGACTTATCTTTCCAAGGCTTTACACTCGGTGGTCACATCTACTTCTAAACTTAAGTAGAGAAGACTTGCTACCATTCAGCCTGAGTCTCTTTGAGACTCAGGTTTTTTTATTGACCGGAAATCCCAAAAAAAATTAGATTGTTACCAAGGCTTGTCGCGAGTCCTGAAACAAAGGGACAAGCACCGATGCATGCTAAAGGCGTATGCAGTCTATGAATCAGATCGGTCGAAACTTAAGGGAGATCTTTATGTACCGAAATTTTAAAACGATGTGGTCAGCTGCAACTGCATCTCTTGTCGCTGCAATCAGCGTTGTAAACGCAGCGGACGACGCACAAATGCGCAATCTAGAAAACCGGGTGACAGCGCTAGAACAGAGAAAATCTGCAAACGGCATGATCAACCCTAATGGAAGGCCGCAAGTAAAAAATGGTGCTGATGTATTCTTCACAGCTGATTTCCTATATTGGATTGGCAATGAAAGTGGTCTTGGATTTGTTGTAAAAAATGGCTCGAGTAACGGCTATGCGGATAGCGCAAAGCTCATCAGCCCCCACTTTAAATATGAGCCGGGTTTTCGTTTAGGCATTGGCTACAATCTTCCTCACGATGGCTGGGACATCTACGCTGATTGGACGTGGCTCATCTCTAGAGCCGACAGAGACGTGCGTCCAAATTCAGGAGGAAATCTCTTCCCTACAGTTGTGAATGTTCAAGAAGTTGAACCTGTCACCTCATGGTTTGCGCACGCCGACTGGAAAACGCATCTCAATATCATTGATTTTGAACTTGGCCGCCAGTTTTTTGTCAGCAAATGGCTCACATTAAGACCACATTTTGGCTTACGCACTGCTTGGGTCAATCAAAACTTCAAACAACGCTACAACGGCATTTTTAACACCCAGTTCCCGCATCAAACAGACGTTACCGGAACTTTGCATGGTGAAGAAAAATGCAAATTTTGGGGCATTGGCCTCCGCGGTGGTTTGAATAATCAATGGGGCATGGGACACGGCTTTAGTCTCTATGGCGACCTCGCAGCCTCTCTTCTTTTCGGCCGTTTCCATATCGATCAAAATCAACACTTGAACGTCAGCAGTGGAGGAGTTCCTGTTGATGCGCTCAATTGGAAAGACAAATTCACGGCGTGTAGAGCAATCACAGATCTCGCTGCCGGCCTCCGTTGGGGACAATATTTTGATCGAGATAGATTCTACCTCCGCATCCAAGCAGGTTGGGAGCAACATCTATTCTTCAGCCAAAATCAGTTCAACGTCTTTGTTAGCGATTTCACTCCCGGACTTACAGTCAGCAATCAAGGTGATCTCTCTTACAATGGGTTGACAATTTCTGCACTCTTTGAATTCTAATCAAAGAAAAAGGTGAGATACTCTCTCTCCTAAAAGGCCTGGGTTTTCCTCCCCAGGCCTTTTTCTTTTACCCCGAATTGTAACCTATTTGCAGCAACCCACTTTTTTAACAAACAGCTACAAGTTGAATGACGAGTTCAACTCTTGTGAGTTGGACGAGGAATGAAACGCAGTAGATGGAAGTTAAAAAGGAAGGGTTGCTGCAAATAGGTCACAATTCGGGGTTTTACCCCGAATTGTGACCTATTTGCAGCAACGTCTCTTTTAAAGCTGAGATAAAAAGATCAATTTCGGCAAAAGTATTATAAGGGGCAAAAGAGATACGCGCTGCGGTCTCAACACCAAATTTACGCAATGCGGGCTGTGCACATAGATGCCCTGTTCGAATAGCAAACCCTTTGGCATCCAGAAGAGTCCCAAGATCCAGCGGGTGCACTCCATTTATAACAAATGTGATGATTGCTCCCTTTTTTGAAGCAGTTCCCAGAATACGCAGGCCGGGGATAAAGAGTAATCTCTCCGTTGCATATTCTAAAAGTGCTTTTTCCCAAGCACAAATCTTATCTAAATCAAGCGCATTTAAATACTCAAGTGCAGCGGCTAACCCCATAACTTCTGCAATCATGGGTGTCCCTGCTTCAAAACGAAGAGGCGGCATCTGATACGTTGTCTTTTGTAAAGTTACAGTCGTAATCATATCTCCGCCCCCTTGATAAGGAGGCATTGCCTGAAGAAGCTCTAACTTTCCATAAAGTACGCCAACTCCTGTTGGCCCAAAAGCTTTGTGTCCGGAAAAGACAAAAAAATCAGCGTCCATAGCTTGTACATCTACTCGCATATGAGGTGCACTTTGTGCCCCATCAATCAACACTTTTGCTCCATATGCATGAGCGAGCTGAATGATCTCTTCAACCGGATTCACTGTTCCGGTGACATTTGAAATGTGTCCCACAGCAACGAGTTTTGTACGTGTGGTTAAAAGCTTTTTGTACTCTTCAAGAACAAGTTCCCCTCTCTCATCCATGGGGATTACTTTGAGCACCAACTTATTGCGCTCCGCAAGAAGCTGCCACGGCACAATATTAGAATGATGCTCCATTTCAGAAATAATAATCTCATCCCCCTCTGCAAGAAGACTTCCAAAAGAAGCAGCAACGAGATTAATCCCCTCCGTTGTACCTTTTGTAAAGATAATTTCATTTGAAGACGCAGCATGAAGAAACTTCTGTACAACTATCCGTGCAAGAGAATATCTCTCTGTTGCTTTGCTTGCCAAAAAATAGATTGCGCGATGTACCGTTCCATACTCTTCAGCATAGAATTGCCGCATTGCTTCAATGACACATAAAGGCTTTTGAGCGGTTGCTGCCGAGTCAAGATAAATGCAAGCATGGTGCTTAATTAAAGGAAAATCATCGCGGCAGTTCATAATAATATGCCTTGCATCCTCTCACGAACAAAAGAATGGGGGATAGTATCCAACATCTCTTGACAGAACCCGCGAATGAGCAATTGCGTTGCTACTTCCTGAGAGATCCCGCGTGTTTTTAAATAAAAAAGTTCTCTTTCATCGACTTGTGTTGTCGTGGAGCCGTGAGAGGCTTTCACATCATCTGCAAAAATCTCAAGGTTAGGTTTACTATTTGCAATGACTCTCTCTCCAAGAAGCAGGTGTTTATTGAGCTGGTAAGCTTCTGTTTTTTGCGCAAGGGGGCGCACATAAATTTTCCCCTCAAAACTAGATTTGCTAGAGCCGTCTAAAACACCTTTAAACAGCTGCATCGAGCGGCAGTTTGGTGCTACGTGATCCATCACAACATGCGTATGCGCCTGACGAAGATCTTTTAACATCCAAATCCCTTGCAGCGTTGCTTCAGCACCCTCCCCGTTCAATGTAGCATGATAATCGTGCCGCACAACTTCCGCTCCTGTCGTTACACTCACAACGTGAAGATGGCTGTTTTTCTTAAGAGTTGCCCGTGTCGATTCAAAAAACCAATCTGTCTGGCTTAATCCATAACATGTTTGCGAGTACTTTAAATGTGCTCCTTCTTCAAGGGCGATGTCGACCAAACCATTAACCCAAGAGGCTTCTTGCCCCTCTTTTTGTACTGTAGTAATAAAATCAAGCTGAGAATGCGCTCCAACAAAAAGATGGACTCGCGGCCTTGCCGCAATGGAATTTGTTACGATATGATGGCATTGCAAGGGCTTTAAAGCTTTAAGTTTCGGAGGAACATACACGAAAACACCTGAATTGTGAAGCGCTGCATTTAGGGAAGTAAAAGGATTCATCTCCTCTTGAAGAGTGCGCAAAAAACGATTCTTAAGAAAATTCCCGTAGGTTCCCATCGCTTCAGCAAGTGAGAGAACAATGACTCCTTGAGGAATCTTTGAAAACTCGGGTGAGTAGCTTCCATTGATAAAAACGAGATAAGAATCTTGGCACTCAGAATAAATGTAGGAGAGATATTCAGGAGTTTCAATAGAGCTCGATTCTTCAAAATGTTGAGAATAAAGTTCGTTCAAAGGAAGGTAACGAAATGCTTCTGTCTTTTTATTCGGTAAGCCCAAAGTTTGAAATCGCTCCCATCCAAAGGCTCTCAGATCTTTGAGCCTATCTGTCGGAGATATCTTGGCAAAGTGCTTTGCAAAAGCTTCTTCTAGCATATCCACTCGTATCCTTTGGCTTCCAGTTCTAGAGCAAGTTCAGCTCCCCCGGAATGCACAATTTTACCATCCACCATCACATGAACATAATGAGGATGAATGTAGTTAAGCAAGCGCTGGTAATGCGTAATAAGAAGAAGCGCTCGGTCACTTGACAAAAGATGGTTGACACCAGTTGCAACAATGCGCATCGCATCAATATCAAGTCCAGAATCCGTCTCATCAAGAATTGCAAAAGTAGGTTCAAGAATGGCCATTTGTAAAATCTCATTCTTCTTTTTTTCCCCACCTGAGAATCCCTCATTCAGATTACGGATTTTAAATTCAGACCGCATCTCCATTAGAGCCATCTTTTCTTCTAGCTTAGTAGCAAAATCTTCTTCAGAAAGCAGTGCTTGTCCTCTTGCTTTGGCACACGCATTGTATGCTGTATGTAAAAACTGAAAGTTTGTAACCCCAGCGATTTCTAAAGGATATTGAAAACTCATGAAAAGACCTAAATGCACCCTCTCTTCAGGAGGAAGCTCCAAAACATTCTGTCCCTTGAACCACACTTCTCCTGACTCAATCGTATAAGAGGGATCGCCGGAAAGAACTTTTGCTAGAGTCGACTTACCCGCGCCATTAGGACCCATAATGGCGTGAATTTCTCCAGCTTTAATAGAAAGAGAGAGTCCTTTTAGAATCTGCTTACCTTCAATAGAGGCACATAAATCTTTAATTTCTATCATTGTTTATCCTACGGAATTTTCCAGCTTAAGGGTTAAAAGCTTTTGCGCTTCTACAGCAAATTCCAAAGGAAGCTCTTTGAACACTTCTTTGCAAAAGCCACTTACAATCATATTAATTGCATCTTCTCTTGATATTCCCCGCGTTTGCAGGTAAAACAACTGCTCTTCATTCATTTTTGATGTAGAAGCCTCGTGTTCTATGTGTGCCGTCCGATTAGCGGCCTCTATATAAGGGAAGGTATTTGCGGAACACCTATTTCCAACAAGCATGGAATCGCACTGCGTGTAGTTGCGCGCATTCTCAGCTCGCGGGGCTACTTTTACAAGGCCACGATACGTGTTATGAGATTCATCTGCCGAAATTCCTTTAGAAACGATCGTAGAACGGGTGTTTTTACCAAGATGAATCATTTTTGTTCCGGTATCCGCTTGCATTTTTCCGTTTGTTAAAGCAACAGAGTAAAAAGCGCCTACACTCTCATCTCCTTGCAAAATACAACTTGGATATTTCCATGTGATAGCAGATCCCGCTTCTACTTGTGTCCACGAAATCTTGGAACGCACGCCCTGACAGCGTCCCCGTTTTGTGACAAAATTATAAATGCCGCCAATGCCTGTCTCTTTATTGCCTGAGTACCAATTTTGCACTGTCGAATATTTAATCTCAGCGCGATCTAGAGCTACAAGCTCTACGACTGCGGCATGAAGTTGATTATTATCGTAAGCCGGCGCTGTGCATCCCTCAAGATAACTGACATAAGAATCCTCTTCGGCGATGATAAGCGTGCGTTCAAACTGACCTGACTCCTTATCATTAATGCGAAAATAAGTAGAAAGCTCTATCGGGCTACGCACTCCTTTAGGGATATAAACAAAAGAACCATCAGAAAACACAGCTGAGTTAAGCGCCGCATAAAAATTATCACCAATGGAGACGACACTTCCTAAATACTTTTCAATAAGCTCCGGATAAAGATGAACTGCCTCTGAAATTGGGCAGAGGACAACACCTGCTTCTTTCAGCGTTTTCTGGAAAGTCGTCCCTAAAGAAACGGAATCAAAAACAACATCAACTGCCACATTAGCAAGGCGCATCTGTTCATCTAAAGGAATGCCCAGTCTTTCAAACGTACGCAAGATCTCAGGGTCGACTTCACTTAAACTATTGAGTTTTTGCTTTTTTTTAGGCGCAGAATAATAACAAATATTTTGAAAGTTAACAGGGGGGTAATGCACATTTGCCCAGGAAGGCTCCTGCATCTGAAGCCATTTTTCAAACGCTCTCAAACGAAAATTCAAGAGAAACTCAGGCTCTTCTTTTTTCGCCGAAATAAGACGGATCGTTTCCTCAGAGAGCCCCTTCGGAATCGCATCTGTCTCAATCTCTGTGACAAAGCCGTACTTATAGTCGGATTGCCTCTCTAAAATTTCTTCTGTATCCATAGATTATAGAGAGATGATACACCAAAAAAGACTTAAAGCTCAAGCTATAGCCATAAAAGTTCGGCTGCAACGAGATGCTCAGGTAGATCAATTCCAAGTACCTCATGCTCAGTCTCATGAACGCGTACTTTTAGGCCGTGATAAAGAAAGCGAAGCTGCTCTAGCTTTTCAGCCTCTTCAAGTAAACAAGGGGCGAACTGCGCTATTTTTGCAAGACCTGCGCGCGAATAAGCATAAATCCCAACGTGTTTAAAATAAATTTTATCATTTTCATGAGTAAAATCGCGGTAATAAGGAATCGTTGCACGCGAAAAATAAAGCGCGTAACCTTGAGCATCGGTCACAACTTTAGCAATATGAGGGGATAACTGTGACTCAAGGGAAGTAATTTTTTTCTTTAAAGTCCACACATCGCTCGCATCTTCTCCGGACGTTTGAAGAAGATCTTGAATCATCTTCTGGTGGATAAAGGGTTCATCGCCCTGCCAATTAACGTAGATATCTGCATCTATTTTGTCCATAAGCTCAACGAGCCTATCTGTTCCGGAAGGACAGAGCTCTGAGGTAAAATGGTACTTTCCCCCAAAGCTGCGGATGCATGCAGCCGTCTCTTCAGCATCGATCGCAAACGTCACTTCGTCAAAAAAAGGAATCTGGTTAGCCGCTTCCCACACCCACTGAATCAACGGCTTTCCTTTGAGAGGGGCCAACACTTTTTTAGGAAAACGGGTCGATCCCAGCCTTGCCGGAATCACGCACGCAATTTTTTTATCGTTCAACATAGAGGCCTTTAGAGTACCACAAAATAGTGTTTTTCAACCCCTCAATTAATGAATATCTAGGTTCCCAGTTAAGTTCATTTTTAATTTTAGAAGAATCAATTGCATATCGAAAATCATGCCCGGGCCTGTCAGCAACAAAAGAGATCAATCTCTCAAGCTCTTTAGGATCCTCGCCCAGATAAGCGGCGATTTCTTGAATGACAAGAAAAAGGAGGTCGATATTTCTAATTGCATTTCCACTCCCAATCCCATAAACGCTCCCAGACGTCCCCTTCTGCACAATCAACATCAACGCATCTATATGATCTTCAACATGAATCCAATCGCGCATATTCACTCCTTCTCCATATAGAGGAAGAGACTTTTTTTCTAAGCACTTGTAAATCATGCAGGGAAGAAATTTCTCTTTATTTTGAAAAGGACCATAATTATTCGTCGAATGAGAAAGCGTTATAGATAACCCAAAAGTATGTGCATATGCTCTAACAAAATGATCGGATGCAGCTTTTGACGCCGCATAAGGGGAATTCGGTGCATATGCGCTATCCTCATTAAAACACCCTTCCATGCCAAGCGATCCGTACACCTCATCTGTAGAAACATGATGAAAATGCATACAAGGCAACTTACGCACAACCTCTAAAAGAGCAAAAGTACCCCTTACATTCGTTTCAAAAAAAGCTCTTGGTCCTGCAATGCTCCTATCGACATGACTTTCTGCGGCAAAATGAACAATCGTATCAATTTCATATTCGACACAAAGCTGTTCTACAAGTTTTTCGTTGCAAATATCACCGTGCACGAACGTATAACGAGAATCGCTCTCAACACTTGCTACACTTTCCAAACAAGCCGCATACGTTAAAAGATCGAGATTCACGACCCTTTCATAATGGGAGTCTTTCTCAAGAGCTTTGCGGATAAATGCGGAGCCAATAAATCCCGCTCCACCTGTCACTAACAATCGTTTACTCTGCCGCATTGCCTACAAACTCCTGAAGAGCCGCACTCCAACTGCGCGGCTTTTTTCCAAATAGAGATTCGATTTTTTTTGTGCTAAGCACAGAATAAATCGGACGTACAGCGGGAGATGGGAAATCTGCACCCTTCACTGGGACGATCTCTTTGCAAGCAAGTTCTATCCCACGCTCGCTTGCAAACTGTCTCATATCAAGAGCTATTTGATAACGCGTCAACTCTCCTTCGTTTGCAAAATGAAAGATCCCAGAATGACAAAGCAGCGCTAAGATCACCTCAGAGAGATCTCTGCAATAGGTTGCACGCCCTATTTGATCATCTACGGCTTTGATTAACTCAACTCCTCGAAGTCTACTAAGCAGACCTGAAATAAAATTTTTTCCTTTTAAGCCAAAAAGCCAAGAAGTGCGCACAATGCAGGCTTGGGAAAACTCTTCAAGAAGCCGCAGCTCTCCTTCCCATTTGCTTTGGGCATAAACGCCAATTGGCTGACATCGATCCGTTTCTAAAAAAGGAGATGTCGATTCACATCCGGAAAAGACATAGTCCGTAGAAATGTGCACAAGTTTGATTCCACATTCGCGTGCAACACGTCCAAGATTTTCAGCACCAAGCGCATTGACAGCATACGCCTCCTCTACCAACTTTTCTGCGCCATCAACATCTGTAAAAGCTGCGCAGTTCACGATATGTGTGGGTTTATTCTCCTCAGCATATCTCTTCAAAGTTTCAAGACATGTCACAGGAGCTTCTTCTTTTCCCGTTGCAAAAAAAGGAATCCGCTGTTTTTCGCATAACCATTGAAGACTCGATCCCAAAAGCCCTCTTACCCCTAAAATCCAAATTTTCATTGACACACCTCAAATAGGTCGGCAAAAAGAGGAGCTTCTTTATCTCTTAAAGAGACTACGGGATCAGTTTCAGGCCACTTGATTCCAATCTCGGGATCATCGAAACGAAATCCCTTTTCTTCAACAGGATCATAAAAAGCACTTACCTTATAAAGAACATGAGCAGTTTCACTTACAACACAAAATCCATGAGCAAATCCTATAGGAATAAAAAGCTGCTCACATGTCTTGCTACTTAAATAAACCCCTTCCCATTTACCAAATGTGGGAGAGTCCGGCCGAATATCTACCACAACATCATAAATTTCTCCCTCGCAGACGGTAACAAGCTTTGCTTGTCCAGGTTTTTTTTGAAAATGCATCCCTCGAATTGTCCCTTTTTTCGAATAAGAATGATTGTCTTGCATAAACTGCACATCCATTCCCGCTTTGGCATATTTTTGAGAATGATAACTCTCAACAAAAAAGCCTCTTGAGTCTTCATAAATAGCCGGCTTAATCAATTTCAGCCCTGATAGAGATAGAGAAATAAGCTCCATAAAACCTTGCACTTTTTAATGTAAAATAGTAGCCTACCATAAGATATTTTGCACCACGGATAAAAAAAAAAATGCATATTTTTCGTTCCTTTGGCCACATGTTAGGCGGAACCCTCCTCATCAGCGGAACCATGATCGGCGTAGGAATGCTCGCTCTTCCCGTAGCTACAGGTCCCGGAGGCTTCTTACCGGCAATTGCTATTTACCTACTCTGCTGGGTCTTCATGTTATGCACTGGACTTCTCCTGCTAGAGGTATGTTCCTGGATGCCCAAAGATGCCAATTTGATTTCAATGGCACACAAGTTAATGGGTCCTTTTGGAAAAAATTTATGCTGGATCGTGTATCTCTTCTTGTTTATCAGCGTCATGATTGCCCACATTGCGGGCGGCGGAAATATCGTGAGTGAAATCAGCGGGGGGATATTACCTCCTTGGCTATCAATGATTCTCTATGTTCTTGTTTTTTCTCCCGTGATTTATCTGGGCACGCGATCTGTAGATCGACTTAACTTAACACTCATGGTGGGCGTTGCGATCTCTTATTTTCTTTTTGTCTTTGTCTCATACGATCATGTCGATCTCAAATTACTCACCTATACAGATTGGCCAAAAGCCCTCATTGCACTCCCGATTCTTTTTACAGCATTTACCTATCAGGTAATCATTCCCTCCTTGATGACCTATATGGATAGGGATGTAAAAAAAGTGAGGCGATGCATCATTCTTGGTACGTCCATTCCCCTTGTAATTTATCTCATATGGGAGCTTCTCATTTTAGGGATTGTTCCTACAGCTGACTTAATTGCTGCAAGTAAGCTTGGACATAACGCCGTGATGCCCTTAAAACAATTCATTGAGAGTTCATCGCTGTTTGCGATTGGAAAAGCATTTGCTTTCTTCACAATGACGACCTCTTACATAGCCCTTTCCCTGGCGTATATCGACTTTCTTGCCGATGGACTAAAAGTTAAAAAACAGGGATGGAGAAAAATCGCCCTCTGTTTTGCAATCTTTGCTCCACCAACGTTAATTTCACTCATTAAACCCGACATTTTTTTGCACGCACTCAGTTACGCAGGTGGTTTTAGTTGCGCTATCTTGTTTGGTCTCTTTCCACCTGTCATGGTTTGGATCGGCAGATACGTAAAAGGACACGCAAAAGATGGCCAACAAATTCCCGGAGGGAAAGGATTTCTTTCTTTGCTAATAGCCTTTGTTATTTTTGAACTCTTCCTTGAACTTGGACAACAATTCGCTCTACTTTGAAAAAATCGTTTTTTCTACTTTTTCTAGCTCTTTCAAGTTATGGCTACTGCGATGCAGAGTCGCAAGAATTCGTAGTACCCTGGCTAACAGGCCCCCTGCTGACGCCTTCTGCAGTTGCCATTCCTAAAGGCTCTTACGAAATCGAACCCTATCTTTACTATACTATTTTTACAGGCGAATACGATAAGCACTGGAAGCCTCACTCAACCTCTAACTTCTATCAAACAAACTTTCAACTATTCGCATGGATTGGCATTACAAAAAATGCCGATATTAGCCTGATGGCACAAGCTGTTTACAACTCCACAGAAAACGTATCAGACGGCGGGATCGGAGATCCCTCTCTTACATTTGATCTACAATTACTCTCAGAAGATCGACGCAGCAAATGGCGTCCCGGAATTAAGTTCTCTCTCACGGAAATCTTTCCTGTTGGCAGTTATCAACAACTGAATCCTCACAAAAAGTTAACAGACGTAACAGGAAGAGGCTCTTTTGGAACTATGTTCAGCCTTCTTTTTTCTAAAATATACAACCTATGGGGGCATCATTATCTCTCTTCAGTCCTTAACATTTCCAATCAGGTCAATGCTCCCTGTTCTGTTAAGGAATTTAGCTTTTATGGAGGTGATAAAACAACAAAAGGAACAATCTACCGAGGAAATACGACCATGATTCTTTACGGAATGGAGCTTACGCTCACACAGAATTGGGTATTTGCCATGGATATCGGTGCTTTCATCTCCGCTAAAACACGATTTTCAGGGCACACAAAATCTCCCACAGGACTCCCTTCTTCTACACAAATCACCCTCTCTCCCGCCATTGAATACAATTGGAGCCAAGACGTTGGTGTCATCATTGGAACGTGGTTCACCGTTGCCGGTAGAAACAGTTACCAATTTATAAGTGGTGTAGGTGCTGTTTCTTTATACGGCAAATTCTAACTAAATTGTTCAACTCTGTAGAGCTGGACACAAATGCTGCCGCAGTCCCATGACGGCCACTTTTTTTCTTGCGTCGATAAGAAAAAAAATCAGCGCTGTTTGCATAAGTACACATCGAGGCGATCTCTATGTGATGTGGCAAAATGCCGCACGATTCTAGTTGCCATCGACCCAGCTCCCATAAATTGAAATAATTTAACTTGTGTTGAAACATCACAAATTCTTCTGGAAACTCTGTGCGATAATGAATAAATTCAGAAGCCTCCGGTCCAAGACTTGGAGAAATCCCCACTAAAAGATCTTCCGGCTTGCTATGAAATCTTCTCTTCAACGCATCCACAGCATTTTTGTAAATATTCTGCACATTGCCCCTCCAACCTGCATGAACATTGGCTAACACCCGACGTATCGGATCCACCATGACCGCCACTTGACAGTCCGCGTGATTCAAAAGAAGCCCAATCCCTTTTTCTTGCGTAATCAACGCATCGCATAAAGGAACCTCTTCCGCGTTTCTACTCACGACCTCTTGTATCACTGCGCTATGATGCTGACGTGCTAACGCCAGAGAAGGAACTCCTAGAATGGCACGAATCTTTTCGACATTTTCCTGAATCGCCTTCGGATCGTCTCCTTGAAATGATCCCACATTCAATGAAGAAAATTCTTCAGAACTCACACCGCCATGACGTAAAAATACACCATGAACAAAATTGGGCACTTCTTGAAAAATCTCAAATTCAAGCCACTCAACTCCCCCAGAGTTTTTCCTTAACATTTTTCCCTTGATTTAAAGTTAATGTTTTATACCATTGTACCTGAACAATATAAGGAGGTATCCAATGTTTGGTCTACTTTTAAACATCCTTGCATGGACATGGTCTGGCATTATGCAGCCTATTGAAAGTCACGATGCAGTTTCAAACAAAAACAAATATGATATGGAAATGCTCTCTTTATCGCCACGCGTTGTCCTTCTTCACAATTTTTTAAGTATAGCTGAATGTGACCATCTTATCAAAACATCAAAACCATTTCTAGAGCGCTCAACAGTCGTCAATCCTTTAGCAGAAGCTTCTAAAGTCGATGATGCAAGAACGAGTAAAGGGATGTTTTTTCCAAGTAGAGGCTGCGACCCTATCATCGCAACAATTGAAGCTAGGATTGCAGCTCTCACGATGATGCCCATAGAAAATGGGGAAGCAATCCAGGTGCTTCATTATCAGCCGGGTGCAGAATACAAACCTCATTACGATTTTTTCGATCCTCAAACCATCGGCGGCGCGACCCATTTTAATCGGGGAGGACAAAGACTTGCCACCGTTATCATGTATCTACACGATACGGAAGAAGGAGGAGAGACAATTTTTCCGAAAGGAAACATTGCCGTAAAACCTGTTAAAGGTCAAGCCGTACTCTTCTACAATTGTCTTCCATCAGGAAAAGAAGACTTTTTATCGCTACATGGAGGCGCACCTGTTATCAAAGGGGAAAAGTGGATCGCAACAAAGTGGATCCGAGCCGGCGAATTTCGTTAGATAATTATCCCCTTTGCCAAACGTGCTTCAAAAATTGAGGTTAAGGGGTTGGCTTATTTAACAGGGCAACCACCTGTTGTAGCAGAAGGTGGTGCTAAAAGATTATTATCTTTAGCAACCTTTTGAACCGCCATATCAGAGCTCATCATATTTCCTGTGCTATCTGGTTGACCTGCAAGATCCATAGCAGTGTTTCTTTGATCTGTTGAGAACGTATTGCAAAAAAGAAGCCGATTTGCATCCGACAACTGACTTGCAAATTCTTGCATTTCAGATGGCAATGCTGAGCAATCAATGTTTTGCTGCATCGTACTTGGCGGCTGCTGTGTCGGTGCTTGCTGCATCGCTGCTCCAATAAAGGTTAGCATCGAAGAGATGATGAAAAACATAATATCCTCCTGTAGTAGTTAAATGCTGGAATGGCCTCATTCTAGTTTTAAAAATCTTTTTAGTAAACCCACTCTTTGCTAGCATTCAAAATATGGCCGATAGACCCGTTGAGTGTAGTCACTGTAAAAAACCCATCAAAGTCTCCTATAAAGAAATCGTAGGACGACAAATCATCTGTACAGAAATGTGCATCGATTGCCCCAACCTACAAAGGCGTTTACACGGAGAGATTCTTCCCGTTAATCCTGTTGAAAAAACTCTTGAAAATGAAACAGGACTTTATTGCTCTAATTGCCACACAAGCCTTGATTCTGTTAAAATGGGTAATCCCTTAGGCTGTAGTGAATGTTACTCTGTCTTTGGAGACCTTCTTGCGCAAGAATTGATTAATCAAGGCAAAATTCTGCCTCGTCTACAAAAGGCAGTAAAAAATAAAAAAACAGCACCCATTCATACCGGAAAATCCCCAACCCACACAACACCGATCCCGTCCACAGCAAGACTTGCAACACTGAGCGAAGCATTGGGAGATGCTCTAAAGCGGGAAAATTATGAACAGGCGGCTTGGATTCGCGACCAGATTAAAGCCTTAAAGGAAAAACCGGATGAAGGAAAAAATTAATATTCCACCCTTCCTTCTCGGACATATCCCCTGGGAAAATCATGTAGATCCCATTTGGACAGCATCGACATTTGTTTTACATCGCAACCTTTCCAAATTCTGTTTTCCTCCTAAACTCAGCGGCCCACAAATGGTCCCAATGATCTCGACTCTTCAAAGCTCACTTATGAAAAATCCTTTGCTCAAGACACCTTTTTTTCTGCCCGCAGAAAAACTCTCTCCATTAGATAAAGAATATCTTTTTGAGCATTTCCTCTCGCAATCAAATTTTCAAAACACAATGGAGGGGCAAGGCTTCCTTGTTGACGAGAGTTCCTGTTTTCTTGCAATGCTCAATATCGATGATCACATCCAGCTGCAACTTGTCGATGCGCAAGGCAACTGGGATCATTCTTGGAATCTCCTTTCTCAAATCGATACAGCTCTTGGAGAATCTCTTGACTACGCTTTTTCCTCTCGGTTTGGCTATCTCACTTCTGACCCGGGTCTATGCGGTACAGGACTTGAAGTGTATGTCTATCTCCATTTACCGGCTCTTATACGCACAGGAAAACTTTCTGAAACACTACTCAAAGAAAATGATGAAGAAATCATTGCAACAGGCATGCAAGGAACTCTTGATGAGCTCGTAGGAGATTTTATTCTACTAAAAAACCGTTACACTCTTGGAGTTTCAGAAGAACATATCCTTAAAAACTTATACGCCGCCGCAATGAAGCTCATGGCAATTGAAAAAACGCTACGCGCGCAGCTTTCACAAGAAAATAACGCTGAAATCAAAGATCAGATCAGTAGAGCCTACGGGCTTCTTATGCACTCCTTTCAGCTACAAACTAAGGAAGCTCTAACCTCTCTTAGCCTCATCAAACTGGGGATTGATCTGGGTTGGGTTAAAGGAATTAATGACAAAAAACTCAATGAAATTTTCTTTAAATGCCAGCGAGCGCATTTAGCTCACTTCTATAAACTCTCCGAAATCGATCCCAAAGCCATCCTCCACACCCGTGCCGAGTTCATCCATTCCGAACTCAAGCCCGCAGAACTCACATACTGATGGACGCGGGCAAGGAATTTAGTTATCCTCTTAGGGAAAAAGGAAATCCATGACGGGCGTTGTCGGAATCATTCTAATGGGCGGTACGGGAAATAGGTTTGGAAGCGACGTTCCTAAACAATTTCATCGTCTTTCTGGAAAGAAAATCTACTTGCACACATTAGAAAAATTTTTAAACACGCAACTGTTTGAAGAAATCCTTCTTGTTACCCACGAAAATTGGATGGAAACCGTTCAGTCTGATCTCACCGCTTATCAAGATCATCCAATACGTGTTGTTTTAGGAGGAAGCTCGCGACAAGAATCCTCCCTTTTTGGACTCCTTTCTTGCCCACCTAACACGCATACAGTTGTCATTCACGATAGCGTACGCCCCTTCATCAGCGAAGAGATTATTAAAAAAATGTTGAATACGCCCTCTCTCATGGCGCTGTCAATACCTGCATTTCCTCATCTGACACAATTGTCCATTCTAAAAATGGAGCGCGCATTGATACTATCCCGTCTCGTAAAGAGTATTATCGGGGGCAAACACCCCAAAGTTTTGCTTATCCCATCATCCTTAAAGCACACTTAGAATCTAACCTCAAAAACGTCTCCGATGATTGCTCACTTGTGACCGCAACTGGACATCCCGTATCTATTCTAGAAGGGGATGAGCGCAACATCAAAATCACAACGGAGCTCGACCTTTTTCTTGCTGATCAACTTCTTCGACTAGAGAAAATACGCCTTCCTAAAAAAGAAAATATACTTTGCGGGAAACGGTATGCAATCACAGGAGGAACCGGGGGCATTGGACAAGCACTTGCCGCTTTATTAAAACAAGAAGGGGCACATCCTCTTATTATTTCCAAAAGTTCTGAGCATTTTCCTTGCGATCTTTCCGCATATGAAAATGTACAACAACTCTTTGACACACTCTATCAAGAATATGGTGCTTTAGATGGTTTAATCAACTGTATTGGCCTATTAAAACTCAAAGAAATTGAAGAACTTTCATCTCATGAAATCAACGAACTGATTCACGTGAATTTTGCAAGCCCTGTCTACTGTTGCAAATGCGCTCATATCAAAGAGGGCGGACATCTTGTCAACGTCAGTTCCTCATCTTACACACGCGGAAGAAAAAACTATGCTCTTTACTCAAGCGCTAAAGCAGCACTTGTCAATTTCACACAAGGACTTGCAGAAGAGCGTCCAACTCTCAACATCAATGCCATCATCCCGGGACGCACCAATACACGTATGCGGCAAGAAAATTTCCCCGAAGAAAACGAAAGCGAATTGCTGAAACCTGAAGAGGTAGCAGCAACTATCATCACCCTCCTAAAACAAGACTCCTTAACGGGCTCGATGATTAAAATGTAGTAGACGTCTTTTTACGACTTTTTCAAAATTAAAAACGACACCGTCACCCGAAAATATATCAACATCCTCTGGCGCATAAATAGCAGCCCCTAGTTCTGCAAAAATTCCACCATCTGCAAAAAGAGACATAAACCCCGAACTACAACTTCTCAAGACGGCACCGTTTAGTAGATTCAATTTACCGCCATCATCTACCATAATTCTGTAAAATCCTTCTCCTCGAGAAAGTTCAATCAAAGAATTAGGATACAAAATAAGATCGCATGTTAAGACATCCAAGTTACCCGATACAACAACAATCTCCCCATCTACATTCATCGTATCCGCTTCAATAAAAAGATCCGTGGCAGCGGCAATACGAGAACTGTCTTGATTAGAGAGAAGCTCAAATGATCCTCCTGCAATGATGCGAACGTCTGCTGCAGAAGAAATCAGCGTATCCGTAATTAAAATCCCCTCATTTGATGAAAGAAAAAGAGAGCCCGATGTTGTTTCAATGACGACTTTATCGCCTTTTCCTTCCACTTCAATATCATCGTTCCCGGAAATTAATAAGGAACTCACAGCAGATATTTGAGCTCCATTACTAATGTGCACATTCTCCCCTTCACAAGAAAGTGAAGCATCTGCTGAAATTTTTCCTTGCAACTCCACTAAACCACTCTCAGCTGTTAGAACAATACGCCCTCCCTTTTCAAGCAATTTCAACGCTTGAATCTCTCCAATATTCTCTAAAGCAGAGCCTATGAGATGCACATCACCGCCACGAGCTGTGATCATCCCTTGATGAATCACATCGCCGCCAAAAGTGTAACGAAATCGATTCTTTCTCTGGAAAAAATGCTCATCTGACATATCAAAGCCTGACGCAGTAAAACTAACAGCGTCTACACATCCGTGAGTTCCTATCAAAATGCCTTCAGGATTTACCAGGTAAACATCTCCATTGACGTCAAGTTTTCCAAGGAGTTTACTCGTATCGCCGCCGAGCACGCGATTGAGCACACGCCCTCCTGCATCCGGCATTACGAAGCGGACGGTTTCATTCTCTTCAATACAAAAAGAATCCCATTGCAAGATAGCTTCCGCACCCGTCACAATCTCAAGAGTGTTCACATCTAACAGATGACATAATGCATCTCCATGGATCACTTCTAATCCCAACGGCTGCGCTAAAACAAATCTTGTAAAACAGAGTAAAGCCAAGCTAAGTCTCATGAAGACCTCCACTCATTACAAATTAATCGGCGGGCGACGAATATACCAGTAATTTTTTCCATAATCATAGGAAAGTTGCGTTCCCTTGCTAATATCTGCCATAGCGATGAAGATAAGATGATAATATCCCTCATAGAACACATGAATAGGTTGCAAATTGGGAGTGTAGCTATGGTTGATGAATCGCGTCAGATTTCCTTGTGTTGCATCAATAACAAAATGCCTGCCAATGCTGTCAGGGACTGGATACTCGTAACAATAGTGATTAAGTGGCTCTGTATAACGCCTGTCATTTTTTCGAACAATTCCGACATACTCTCCAACGTAGGATCCTTGAGAAATCTCTTCCTCTGCAAAAAGCCCATATCCCACACTTTCATGCACTTGACGGATAGAAACGGAAGGAATGTACCCCGCTTCAATCTCTTGAATGTACCGGTGTCCAAGCTCAAGAGCCCTCTTCTCAATGCTCCCATTGTTTAACTTTTCGAGCCCTCGTGCTCTCACATCCTCCCCGGCCTCTTGAGTTTCAAATGCACTATGAGCTAAGAATTTAAAACCCAAAAGACGCTCTAACTCTTCAATCGTGCAGAGCTGCCCTTCAGGATACAAAAAATATTTTCTCTTACTACTAATACATTCCAACATAGCAAACGATACTACCCATTTTTGTAATAAATCGTGAAGTGGAAAGAACCATCGGGATCTGGCGCTGAAGGAGTTGGTGCGGGAACTTCGGGGTCATAAACTCCCCAGAACTCTTGGTTTGTATCAACAAATTCTAAAGAAGGTTTGTACGTTAACCCATTAATGCGCGCAGCAGAACCCATCATGTTCTGCCCTTGCATCGCTGTATAGATCCTCATTGTTTTTCCATTTCCCGCAGATAGAGATGCTCCATTTGGATAAACAAAAGCTCCCGGACCAATTTCCGGGGGTGTTGAAAAATTGTTATCTACCACAAGAGCGACGTTTCCTTTTGACGATACAAATGACGCGCTATCAAAACTAATGCTATCACCTGCTAAAATAGACAGGTCTCCTCCATACTGATAAATGAAAGATCCTTGCAGAGAACAACTACCCCGTTCAGCCATTAGCACCATATTTGACGCGGCTGCGCCATTGGAATTGAGCTTTATCAAAGAATAATCCGCAAATGAAAGAGATTCTCCCGCTTGCATATTCAATGTTCCGTTATTAAAAATCATCGAAGCTGGCTGTGAGTTCATCGGACTTCCCGTTAGCGCAATTCTATTATCCGCAGAAATGACATTCATTGGAGCGCTTGACGTGATATTAGAAAAACCGTTTGAACTCGCTGTCATAATCAAATCTGCGTGTGTGATCAAACTAAAATTTGCTGTGTAATTGGCAATTTCTACATCACCTAAAGAAGCCTCTAAGGTGACCGTTCCCTGTGCTTCAATGTTCATTGAGCTTCCCGCTCCTTGATTTGTAATGAAAGAATTATTTGCAATGAATAGATCTCCTGTCGTGCTCAGATTAAAATTTCCAAACCCTCCCGGAAGAAGAACGACACTGGCGTTACTACTTAAATTCACATCATTTGCTGTTATCGCAAAATCACCACTACTATTTTTAATAGCTGCCGAATAAGCAGGGCTTTCTCCACTCATATTCATCGTAGTTGCAGAAATAGTCGCATTCCCATTCCCAGATAAACTTGCAGCACTAGATGATGTCGAAACGATGGCCAATTGCAAATTGGCATGAATATCCAAGTCTCCACCCGAAGTGATATAGGCACCACTTCCTATTCGGGAACCGGCATTACAATAAATTGACCCTGAAGTGGAACGCATTGCAATAGGACCATTTATCGTGTTTAAAACAACTTCTGAAACCGTTCCATTGTTACTTCCCTGCAAAATAATATCGGATGCCGCCGTAAGAGTCATCCCCCCACTATACGCTGTGACATTCACAAAGCTTAAGGTGCCCTCACCGCCAGCTAATGAAATCGTTTCTCCAGAAATAGAGACCGTATTAGCTTTCAAATTAATAAAAGCCAAGTCTGTAGAACCTCCCTGTACATTCACACTACCGACAGCATTGATGAAAAGACCTCCTGTATTAATTTCAATGAGCCCT
>DAHVFY010000150.1 GCA_027316765.1 Parachlamydiales bacterium
GGGGCCCGCACAAGCGGTGGTGCATGTGGTTTAATTCGACGCAACGCGAGGAACCTTACCTAGGCTTGACATGTGGTGAGTAGCGAACCGAAAGGGGAGCGACCCGTCAAATCGGGCCATCACACAGGTGCTGCATGGCTGTCGTCAGCTCGTGCCGTGAGGTGTTGGGTTCAGTCCCGCAACGAGCGCAACCCTCGCCCTTTGTTGCCATCGGGTAAAGCCGGGCACTCTAAGGGGACTGCCAGCGACAAGTTGGAGGAAGGAGAGGATGACGTCAAGTCATCATGGCCTTTATGCCTAGGGCCACACACGTGCAACAATGGCCGGTACAGACGGAGGCAATGCCGAGAGGCGGAGCAAACCCGAGAAAACCGGTCCCAGTTCGGATTGAGGTCTGCAACTCGACCTCATGAAGTCGGAATCGCTAGTAATCGCATATCAGAACGATGCGGTGAATACGTTCCCGGGCCTTGTACACACCGCCCGTCACACCACGAAAGTTTGTTGTACCCGAAGTCGGTGCCTTAACCTCGCAAGAGGAGAGAGCCGCCCAAGGTATGGCCGATGATTGGGGTGAAGTCGTAACAAGGTAGCCGTAGGGGAACCTGCGGCTGGATCACCTCCTTTCTAGGAGAGAAGGGTCCTGGATGAAGCGCTCCTATTTAGTCTTGTGAAGGATCCGAGTGGAAGCCGGGACCGGAGAGATACCGGGCCTGTAGCTCAGATGGTGAGAGCGCACGCCTGATAAGCGTGAGGTCGATAGTTCGAATC
>DAHVFY010000151.1 GCA_027316765.1 Parachlamydiales bacterium
CTATTTCGCGTTTTTTTTCTCCCATTTTAGGATCCATCTCTGAGCAGCTGTATGCTATATAACCCCCGAAACAATTTGCTATGTGAGTAATACTACCGTCTAGGGATGCGGTCCCATCCATATTTTCAAAATCAATAGATACGAAAGTACAATCTACGTCTAATGGGTAGTAGCGTAAATAAGGGCGCAACTTTTCATTCGCGTGAATAATCTCTCGTAATCGTTCCGAGGCAGTCATGATCATCTCTCTTGCTTCTTCTTTCGAAGTTTTTTTGTAAACACAGAACGAACTTGATAAGCGTTCTACATCATTGGACATGGCGCCGCCGCCGCCGATACAAATCCAACCATATTTTTTTTCCATTTCCTGCTCAAAAAGTTTTTGAGATTCATGCGCATATTTTAAGTATTCATGCTCTCCTCCGTGAGCTCGAGAAAATATAAAAAATATTGCACTGAGAAAAGCAATGAGACTAGCGACTTTGAGCATTATAAAACCTATCATTATGAGTTGGAGCTATGTAGCTTTCTTTTTTCTAGAAACAAGTTTGCCTTTTCTATATTTCCAGTTATCTAATTCTCCTTCTCTTCCAGAGCGCCATAAGCTTACCTCACGAACTAATTTTCCGTTCTCATAATGGAGTAAAGCTTTTAATCCACCGGTTGGATAATTGATTTTTTGTTTGCCATGCAGATTTCCTTTTAAATTATAATGAGAGAGTCGTGCGAT
>DAHVFY010000152.1 GCA_027316765.1 Parachlamydiales bacterium
AAATGCCTCATGGTCCTCAATTACCTTTTTCCATTCCGCATCTTCTTCCTTGCTTACATTCGCGATCGGTTTTTCAAGCATATTTATTAGATTATCGTATGATTCTTTTGCATTTTTAAATTTTCTCGATGCATACTCAACATCCTGCTGATTTTTATCTGGATGTGTTTGTAATGCGGCTTTTTTGTATGCTTTTTTTACTTCATTTAGAGTAACTGTTTCTTGTTCTAATCCTATCACCCAAGCGTCATATAAATATTCACCATGCAATTCAATTCGAGCCTCATTGATGCTTGATGCGACCCTTATCCAGCTATCTACTACTTTCAATTCCGACTCTACAGCACCATGTCTGTCAGAAAATTCATCTTGCGTTGATGAAAGATAATAGGCAGCCAGTTTTTCCTTTGCGGTTTCAATAGCATTTATTAAAGTATTAATTTCTGTTGGAATAGGTCTACTATTTTCTTGGTGTATTTTGACTAGCTGTTGATATTGGTTAATAGCATCTCGTAATGTTACTTGCATTACTTCGCCTTTCTGTTCTAACACTTTTTGCCAGGCGTTGCGCATCTCTGGACCTGATGTCAGCAAGAATTGAAGATTTTGCGGTTGCTGCGTCTTAGAAAATCTGCTAAACATGCGGGCAATCGATCCCTGAACAACGGTTGGCTTTTCTAATTGCAGCCCTATTTCTTTT
>DAHVFY010000153.1 GCA_027316765.1 Parachlamydiales bacterium
CGCTTATCGAAGTTTCAACCACTATTCCAAGACATATCCGAGTGTATTCATCTATGACTGTCATCATTCGAATTTTTCTCCCATTTTCAAGCGAATCACTTACAAAATCTAAAGACCATTTTTGGTTCTTTTTATTCGGCTTTTCAATTGCTAATCTAGTGCCAAGAGCTCTTTTTCGACCTCCTCTTTTTAGCACTTTTAAACCTAAAATCTGGTAAATCCGGAATACCTTTTTATGATTGATCCTTACTCCTTCTCTCTTAAGTAAGACGTGAATCCGTCAATAACCATATCTTTTCCTCTCAAAAGCAATCTTCTTGATTTTTTCATGCAAGGCGGTCTCGTCCATTTTTTTGATTTTGTATCGGACAGTCGAGCGACCTATCCCCACAAGCTCACAAGCTTTTCGTTCACTGATCCCGTGATTCATCACAGCAAGGGAACAGTTTTTTTTAGCTCGTGGGGTTACCACTTTTTTGACAAGACATCCTTCAGAGCCACAATATCAAGTGCTTGTTCTGCAACTAGTCTTTTTAATTTGCTATTCTCTGCTTCGAGCGTTCTAAGTCTCTGAACTTCAGAAACGATCATTCCACCAAACTTCGTTTTCCAACTGTAATAGGTTGGTTTAGCGACCCCATGCTTACGGCAAAGTTCATCGATGCCAATTCCCGATTTTCCTT
>DAHVFY010000154.1 GCA_027316765.1 Parachlamydiales bacterium
CGTAGCGTGATGATCTACGATTACTAGCGATTCCACCTTCATGATCCTACTTTCAAAGATCAATCCGTACTTCGATAATTTTTAAAGATCAGCTCCGACTCACATCTTTGCTCCTCATTGTCATTATCCTTGTAGCACGTGTGTAGCCCAGTCCATAAGGGCCATCAAGACTTGACATCCTCCTCACCTTCGTCCGACTGTTAGAAGGCAGTCATTACTACGTAATAGTAATTGAGGGTTACGCTCGTTAAGGGAATTAACCAAACATTTCACAACACGAGCTGACGACAGCCATGCAGCACCTGATCGAAACGATATTTCTATCCTTTTCAGAAAATTTCATGCACCTTATGAGTACACAAATTACTCCTTTTTCTAAAGAAGCTTCGATTTCACTACAAAATCACTGTTTCGACGTCTAAAACTGGTAAGGTTTTGCGCGTTATATCGCATTAAACCACATGCTCCACCGCTGGTGCAGATCTCCGTCAATTTCTTTGAATTTCAGTCTTGCGACCGTACTACTCAGGCGGAATGTTTAACGCGTTTGCTTAAAAACTAAAACTTTATGTCCCAACATTTAACATTCATCG
>DAHVFY010000155.1 GCA_027316765.1 Parachlamydiales bacterium
CTGTCGTCAGCTCGTGTCGTGAGATGTTGGGTTAAGTCCCGCAACGAGCGCAACCCTTGCTATTAATTGCCATCATTAAGTTGGGCACTTTAATAGGACTGCTGGTGATAAACCGGAGGAAGGTGGGGATGACGTCAAGTCCTCATGGCCCTTATGGGTAGGGCTTCACACGTCATACAATGGCCGGTACAGAGGGATGCCAACCCGCGAGGGGGAGCCAATCTCAGAAAGCCGGTCGTAGTCCGGATTGTTCTCTGCAACTCGAGAGCATGAAGTCGGAATCGCTAGTAATCGCGGATCAGCATGTCGCGGTGAATACGTTCCCGGGTCTTGTACACACCGCCCGTCACACCATGGGAGTGGGTGATACCAGAAGTAGGCAGTCTAACCGCAAGGGGGGCGCTTACCACGGTATGATTCATGACTGGGGTGAAGTCGTAACAAGGTAGCCGTAGGGGAACCTGCGGCTGGATCACCTCCTTTAAGATCCCTTGGTTGTACCCACACCTATCGGTGTCATGTGCGAGCCCGTTACGGGGGTGTAGCTCAGCTGGGAGAGCACCTGCTTTGCAAGCAGGGGGTCATCG
>DAHVFY010000156.1 GCA_027316765.1 Parachlamydiales bacterium
GTCCTTCAAATCGATCTTTTGCATCTTGGCACACTAAAGAAAAATATCAACAAGTTTGGTAGCAATCAGGGTCTAAGGGAGTTGAGCATTTGCCATATGCTAATGAAGAAGCGCATGTTTTGCTTTTTGAACCGAAAGCAGTGGTTAATACTGGAGACGCAATTTCAGAAAAAACAGTTGAAGACCCTGAATGGATTTAAGGGGTTAAAATGACGTTTCGACAACCGCCAGCCTTAAAGCCTAATGACAAAGTAGCCATTGTCTCTCCTTCTTCTGGCATGCCATTTCTCTTTCCCTGGGTATATGAACAGGGTTTAGATCGTCTAAAAAAAGTATTTCAGCTTGAACCAGTCGAATTCCCAACCGCTCGTCAGAGCCCCGAATACTTATCTCGAAATCCAAAAGCACGTGCGGAAGATATTAATGGGGCATTTGCTGATCCAGCTATCAAAGGTATTATTGCAACGATAGGTGGAAATGATCAGATTAGAATTCTCCCCCATTTAGATAAGAAAAAAATCAGAAGGCAACCAAATGTGTAGATGCTATAGGGAATACGTGTTGAAATATCTCCTACAATCGCAAT
>DAHVFY010000157.1 GCA_027316765.1 Parachlamydiales bacterium
GGATTAAAAGCTTTATTCCATTATGAAAACGGAAAATTAGTCCGTAAGGCAAGTTTGTGGCGCTCCGGAAGAAAAGGAGAATTAGATAACTGGGAATATAGAAAAGGCAAACTTGTTTCTAGAAAAAAGAAAGCTGCTTAGCTTCAACTCATAATGATAGGTTTTATGATGCTCAAAGTCGCTAGTCTTATTGCTTTTATCAACGCATTGTTTTTTATAGTTTCTCAGATTCATGGAGGAGAGAGTATTGAATATGTAAAATATGCGCATGAAGCTAAAAAAACGTTTATTGAAGAAGTAAAAAAAAAATATGGTTGGATTTGTATCGGCGGTGGCAGTGGCATGCCCAATGATGTAGAATTACTATCACTCTCCTTTTGTATTTATAAAAAACCAACAAAAGAGGAAGCAAGAGAGATGATCATGACAGGCTCAGAACGATTTCGTGAAATTGTTCATGCTAATGAAAAATTGCGTCCCTATTTACGCTATTATCCATCAGATGTAGACAGTATTTCCATATCTATTGATTTTGAAAATATGGATGGGACCGCATCCCT
>DAHVFY010000158.1 GCA_027316765.1 Parachlamydiales bacterium
GGGGCTGCCTTCGCCATTGGTATTCCTCCACATCTCTACGCATTTCACTGCTACACGTGGAATTCTACCCCCCTCTGACAGACTCTAGCTTGCCAGTCTCAAACGCAGTTCCCAAGTTAAGCTCGGGGCTTTCACATCTGACTTAACAAACCGCCTGCGCACGCTTTACGCCCAGTAATTCCGATTAACGCTCGCACCCTACGTATTACCGCGGCTGCTGGCACGTAGTTAGCCGGTGCTTCTTCTTGAGGTACCGTCATCAATCCAGAGTATTCGCCTGAACCTTTTCTTCCCTCACGAAAGAGCTTTACAACCCGAAGGCCTTCTTCACTCACGCGGCATGGCTGGATCAGGGTTTCCCCCATTGTCCAAAATTCCCCACTGCTGCCTCCCGTAGGAGTCTGGGCCGTGTCTCAGTCCCAGTGTGGCTGATCATCCTCTCAGACCAGCTACCGATCGTCGCCTTGGTAAGCCTTTACCTCACCAACTAGCTAATCGGACATCGGCCGCTCCTCCAGCGCGAGGCCTTTCGGTCCCCCGCTT
>DAHVFY010000159.1 GCA_027316765.1 Parachlamydiales bacterium
TATTACTACCGCGAGAGTCCCGATCATTGGCTCTCCGCTATAGAAATCAAAGATGGCGCAGGGCGCAGTCATTATCGCAAAGAATACGACTATGATAGATTCGGCAACCCCATTACAGAAACACTCGTCGGTGATTTAACAGGCAACGGCGAGATAGAAAGATACACCATCCGCAGGAAGTTCTCCGAAGACGGGATGCATCTTTTATTAAGCGAAGAACATGAGGATGGAAGAAGCGAGCATTACACCTATCTTTCGGGAACGAACCTCGTCACCAGAAAACTCTTTCTTGCTCAAGGCAAAATTACCTCACGAGAATTTTATAAATATGACAGCTGCAATAACCTCATTAAAAAAATCTACGATGATGGCAGTTCCGATGATAAAACTAATTTTATGGATGTGACAGAACGCCAGATAACTCTCTATATCTTAAGACAAGAACAGCCATTTCTCCATCTTCCCAAATGGATCGAAGAACACACGCTTGATGGCCTATTAACAAAGACGCATCTGCATTACGACGAATGGGGCAACATCAAA